>NZ_CP009687.1:300094-600188 GCF_001042715.1 Clostridium aceticum
AGATTCTAACTATTCCTTCAAATAATAAATAGTTTTGAGTCTTTTTTTTTGATAAAGTATATAAAAAAGCAACGAGGAGTTGAAATAATCATGAAAATAAACAATACTTACCAGGGTGTAGATCGAGCACCCCATCGTTCTCTATTTTATGCTATGGGTTATTTACCAGAGGACTTAAAAAAACCAATTATCGGGGTAGTGAACGCCCATAACGAAGTGATCCCAGGACACTTTCACTTAGATGAGATAGCACAGGCAGTAAAACTAGGGGTAAGTGCAGGGGGTGGAACCCCTATGGAGTTTCCTGTAATCGGTATATGTGATGGTATCGCTATGAACCATAGTGGTATGAAGTACCCTCTGTCCACTAGAGAGCTTATTGCGGATTCTATTGAAGCTATGACAGTGGCTTACAAATTTGATGGACTGGTTTTAATAGGAAACTGTGATAAAATTGTGCCGGGAATGATGATGGCTGCTGCCAGAATGAATATACCTGCTGTTTATATCAGTGGTGGTCCTATGTTAACAGGAAGCCACAAAGGAAAAACAGTGGACTTAATCAGAGGGGCCTTTGAAGCAGTGGGCTCTTATGTGGAAGGAAATATCGATGCACAACAATTAGAGGAAATTGAAATGGAATCCTGTCCTACTTGTGGCAGCTGTGCTGGTATGTTTACTGCCAACACTATGAACTGTCTTGCTGAGGCGCTAGGAATCGGTCTTCCAGGGAATGGAACCATCCCTGCTCCCTATGGACAAAGAAAACAACTAGCAAGAAGAGCTGGACTTCAAATTATGGAATTAGTCAAGGAAAATATCCGCCCAAGAGATATTTTAACCCTAGGAGCTTTTAGAAATGCTGTTACTGTGGATATGGCTATAGGCGGGTCTTCCAATACAGTACTACACTTGATGGCAATTGCTAACGAAGCAAAAGTGCCGTTAGACCTTGAAGTTTTTGATGAAATCAGCAGAAAGGTTGCAAATATCACCAAGCTAAGTCCTGCCGGGACCTATAGCATCACGGATCTTCACAGGGCAGGAGGAATCTCTGCTGTTATCAACCAGTTGATTAAGGCAGGTATGATTTATCCAGATGAAATTACTGTTACTGGCAAAACCTTAGGGGAGAGCGTGGCAAAGGCATCGGTTTGGGACAATGATGTTATCCGGGATATGGAAAATCCTTATAATAAAGAAGGTGGTATTGCCATCCTAAGAGGAAATCTTGCACCTGATGGGGCTGTTATTAAACAATCGGCAGTGGAGCCTGAAATGATGCTACACAAAGGACCAGCAAGGGTGTTTGAATCAGAAGAAGAAGCCTATGATGCCATCATCAGCAAAAAGATTGTATCAGGGGATGTTGTGGTGATTCGTTATGAAGGGCCTAAGGGTGGTCCAGGTATGAGGGAAATGCTGAGTCCTACTGCAGCCATTGTAGGAATGGGACTGGAGAAGTCTGTTGCTTTGATTACCGATGGACGTTTCTCCGGCGGTACTAGAGGACCTTGCATAGGACATGTTTCTCCAGAGGCATCTGAGGGAGGACCGATTGCTATTATTCAAGAAGGAGATATCATTGAAATTGATATTGCCAATAGAGTGTTAAAAGTAGATTTAAGTGATGAAGAAATGCAAAATCGACTAAAGAGTTGGACACAACCACCGTCAAAGGCAGAAGAGGGAACGTATTTATATCGTTACAGCAAATTGGTTACCTCAGCAAGTACAGGAGCTGTATTTAAATATTAAAAACATTAGCGTTA
The DNA here is from genome assembly GCF_001042715.1 of Clostridium aceticum. Classification (NCBI taxonomy): domain Bacteria; kingdom Bacillati; phylum Bacillota; class Clostridia; order Peptostreptococcales; family Natronincolaceae; genus Andreesenella; species Andreesenella acetica. The sequence goes on from NZ_CP009687.1 coordinate 301,867, forward strand.
ACTTAAACCGTAATTTATCATTCTTCGTTATTCCAAGATCCTTCGCTACGCTCAGGAGGACATTTGGAGAGAATTTTGGTAATGATCGTGTTAAGTTAACGTCTATGATATTAAAAATGAGCTTAATTTTTTTAAAAGCCAATATTGGCTTTTAGATAACATATGACAAAAGGATAAGGGGGAAATCAATTTGAAAAAGAAGTTAAGTTTATTATTATGCATGGTTTTGGTGGTGTCTTTATTAGCTGCCTGTGGCCAAAAAGAACCAGCACCAGCAGCTGGGGGGGAAGATGTTGCCTTTGAAGGGGTAAAATATCGTTTAGCACACGTAGTAAATGAAAATGACAGCTTTCATATTGCAGCAGAAAAGTTCAAGGCGCTAGTAGAGGAAAGAACAGAGGGGAAAGTGGAAATAGAACTTCATCCAAATGCCACATTAGGTGACGAAAGAACTTTACTAGAGGGTATGCAAATGGGCACTATTGATATGGGGGTTATTACCAATGGACCTATCGCTAACTTTGTACCGGAGGTAGCAGTATTTGAACTTCCTTTCCTATTTAGCAACCGCGAAGAGGCTTATGGCGTTTTAGATGGTACTGTAGGAAAAGAAATCCTAAAAAAGATGGAAGATGTTAATTTAAAGGGGTTAGCTTTTGCAGAGAGAGGTTTTAGAAACCTTACGAACTCTAAGCGTGCTGTTGCTACACCTAATGATATGCAGGGATTAAGGATAAGAGTTATGGAAAATCCAGTGTATATCGATACCTTCCAAGCGTTAGGTGCAAACACAGTTCCAATGGCATGGACCGAAACACTTACAGCACTACAGCAGGGAACGATTGATGGTCAAGAAAATCCAGTTGTCGTAATCCATTCCTTTAAGTTAGATGAAACCCAGAAGCATCTTTCACTATCAAGACATACCTATTCACCAGCTACGATTATGATGAGTTTGAAAGAATTTAATAAGTTGCCAGCGGACATTCAAGAAATTATTGAGAAATCTGCACAAGAGGCAGCAGAATATGCAAGAGCAGTGAATACAGAAAGCGAAGAAGTACAATTACAAGAATTGATAGAAAGAGGTATGGAGATTACAGAGGTAGATGTGGAAGCTTTCCAAGCAGCGGTTAGCTCTGTATATGATAAATACAGAAATCAGTATGGAGAATACATGGACAAGATACAGGCAGAATTGAATAAATAAAGTTTTTCAAATTAGCCTTGGTAACTATTACCAAGGCTAATTTGAAAACAAAGGGGGATCAGAATGAAATTGTCCTATTCTATGAAAAGAATCAGTGATTTATTAGATTGGATTATGGTAAGAGTTGTTTTTATAGGTATTGTGGGGATGATTATATCCATTACCCTGCAAATCATCTTTAGGGTATTTTTTAGTGCCCTTGTATGGACAGAGGAAGCTGCTAGATACTTATTAATTTGGAGTAGTTTTTTAGGGGCTACTTTAGCTTATAAAAGAAAAATGCATATAGCGGTTACTTTTGGGGTAGAGCAGTTGCCTAGAAAATTAAAAAAAGTAGTGATGTTACTCAGTATTGTTTTGTCGATGTTTTTCTTCGGGGTATGTGCCTACTATGGACTAGAACTAATAAAAATGCAAATTTTTCAACTTTCTCCTGCTCTTCGACTTCCTATGAAATATGTTTACCTAGGTATTCCTTTAAGCTTTGCCATCATGTTTATACATGGATTAGCCTTCTTGTTTGAGATGCTAACGAAGCACGGGGAGGTGGAAGTGTAGATGGGTGCAATTATCTTTTTTTCTTTCTTGTTTTTTATGTTACTAGGTATTCCTGTGGCGGTGGCCATCGGATTGGCCTCTTATGTTGTGTTGGTGAAGGAAGGCATGCCTTTATTGGTGATGGTGCAGAGAATGTTTGCTGGAACCGATACATTTCCGCTAATTGCAGTACCCTTTTTTATCTTGGCAGGGGACCTTTTAGCCAAGGGAAAGGTATCAGAAAAGTTGGTGGACTTTGCTGACGCCATCTTCGGATTTTTAAAGGGGGGCCTATCTGTAGTATGTGTTTTAGCTTCAATGTTTTTTGCTGCTATCTCGGGTTCTGGTGCAGCCACTACAGCAGCGGTAGGGACCCCACTTATACCAGAGCTAAAAAAGAAAGGCTATGATGAAGCTACCTCCGCTGCTCTTATAGCCGCCAGCGGAACCATTGGTGTAGTTATCCCACCTTCTGTTCCAATGATTTTATATGCGGTGATTGCAGACCAATCTGTAGAAAAGTTATTTATAGGGGGATTTTTACCAGGGTTACTGATGGGACTGATGTTAATTACTATTGCTATAAGGCATGCTTATAAGAATAATTACCCTAAAGGTTCACCTTTTTCTGTCAAAAATGTTATCAAAACCTTTAAGGAAGCTATATGGGGGATTTTAACTCCAGTGATCATATTAGGTGGTATTTTTACAGGGATTTTCACACCCTCCGAAGCAGCGGTAATTGCGGTAAATTATTCTCTGTTGGTAGCGCTGTTCGTTTACAAAGATATGAAGTTAAAGGATGTTTTTGACATTATATGTAGATCAGCCATTACGATGTCTGTGGTGATGTTTATTATTGCTACCTCCAGCATACTAAGCTGGGTGTTGGCATATTATAGTATACCTACTGCTATTGCTAATGGTGTTTTATCTCTATCTAGCAATAAATATATCATTATGCTTTTGATTACTTTAATTATTGTCATAGCAGGGGTATTTATGGAGACTGCCTCTGCATTAATCATATTGACACCAGTATTTTTACCTTTGGTGAGGGAGATCGGTGTTGATCTTGTTCATTTTGGTTTAATTATTGTAGTAGGGTTAGCCATTGGTATGATTACACCACCAGTAGCGATTAATCTGTACGTAGCTAGTACTGTAACGGGTCTACCTATTGAAAAAATAACAAAATCTATTTTACCCTTTATGTTAGGATTACTAGTAGTATTGTTACTACTAGTATATATACCACTGTTTTTTTAATGGATAAAAGCCATGGAGATATGCAGATCTTCATGGCTTTTGCTATTTATCAAAACCATTACTTAAAAAAGTTTTGTAAATTATCAAATTTTATATTATAATGAAATTATTGGATAGACATGTACAGTTGTTTTCCAATGAAATACATATTGCTATTTAATGACAATATGTATAATAAATGGGTTCGATGGAAAATACAGAGATCCCATACAAAAAAGAAGAATCAAGGGGGAGTTCACATGAAAAAATGGCTTTCAATTTTATTGGTAATGCTGTTGGTACTATCGTTAGGATTAACAGGCTGTAGCAGCCAAGCACCAGCAGATACACCAGCACCTGACGAGGGAGAAGTTTCAGAGGCATCAGATGATGTAATTAGAATTGGTGTTTTTGAACCAATTACTGGTGCCAATGCTGCCGGTGGGGCACTAGAAGTGGAAGGTGTTAGATTAGCAAATGAATTATATCCAGAGGTATTAGGTAAGAGAGTAGAGCTTGTTATTTCTGATAATAAGTCTGACGTTGTTGAGGCAGCCAGTGCAGCAGCTAGACTTGTGGAAAGAGACAAAGTTACAGCGATTATTGGAAGTTGGGGTAGTGGTTATTCTATAGCAGCTGGAGATATCGTTAGAGATGCTGAAGTACCAGCAGTTGCTGCATCTGCTACAAATCCACTAGTTACTCAAGGAAATGATTATTATTTTAGAGTATGCTTTATCGATCCATTCCAAGGAACTGTTATGGCAAACTACGCTTTCAACAATCTTGGAGCGAAGAAGGCAGCAATTATGCAAGAGGTTTCTAATGACTACGCTGTTGGTTTAGCTAAGTTCTTTACAGATTCCTTTAACGAACTAACTGGTGATGACAGTGCCATTGTTGAGGTAGCTAACTATAATACTGGAGATCAAGATTTTTCTTCACAATTATTAAATATTGCTGCTAAAAACCCAGATGTAATTTTCGCACCTGGTAATTTCACTGAATCTGCTCTAGTGATTCAGCAAGCAAGACAATTAGGAATTAATATCCCTATTATTGGTGGAGATACTTGGGAAACACCAGAATTCATTGATATCGGCCAAGATCATGTAGAAGGTGCTGTATTCTCAACCTTCTTTACATCTGAAACACCGATTACAAAAGAATCAGAATTTTTCTTAGATGCTTATAGAAGCAAGTATGGTAAAGAGCCTGCTGCCGTTACAGCACTAGGTTATGATGCTTACATATTAATTCTTGATGCTATTGAAAGAGCAGGTACTACAGATACGGTGGCGATTAGAGATGAAATTGCTAAAACAACAGGTTTTGAAGGAGCTGCTGGGGTGATTACGCTAGATGCCAACGGTGACGCTGTAAAGAGTGCTGTTATCAAAACTGTAAAAAATGGTGAATTTGTATACTTAGATACAATAGAGCCTTATTAGAAAGATAATTTCAAAAAATGCGCTTCCCTCTTGTTTTAGAGGGAAGCGTAGTTATGTGATATACCAAATGGAAAAATTAGTATATAAATTCTAATGAGGTGGTGGACATATCATGTTTCAAATGACTTTTGATCAGTTTATGCAGTACTTGACCAACGGGATATCACTGGGGAGTTTATACGCACTTATTGCTATTGGTTATACGATGGTTTATGGAATTCTTCGACTTATTAACTTTGCCCATGGTGAGATTTTTATGATGTCCTTATATTTTGCTTTTTATGGTGTTAGTATATTTAATATGCCATGGTATCTATCCTTTTTAGTGGCGATTATTATGACCGCAGCATTGGGGATGCTGGTAGAAAGAGCGGCATACAAACCATTAAGAGATTCCCCGAGGATTACCATTATGGTTTCCGCCATTGGAGCCTCCTTTTTTATTCAAAACCTTTCTATTGTTATTTTTGGCGGTAGACCGAAGGCTTTTCCAAATGTAAAGCTGTTAACAGATGTTATGCAGATTGGCGCTGTCTCTCTTCAAAGATTAACATTAATTATTCCTGTTGTAACGATTATCTTATTGTTTAGCTTATTATTTTTAGTAAATAAGACAAAAACAGGTATGGCAATGCGGGCTGTATCTAAGGACCATGAAACTGCTAGATTGATGGGAATTGATGTCAATAGAATTATCACCATTACCTTTGGTATAGGTTCTATTTTAGCAGCCATCGGAGGGATTATGTGGGGGGCGAAGTTTCCACAAATTCAGCCAGCAATGGGGGTTATGCCAGGATTGAAATGTTTTGTTGCTGCTGTTGTAGGCGGCATTGGTAATATTACGGGAGCGGTAATTGGAGGATTTATTCTTGGCGTAGGGGAGATTATGCTCATCGCATTTTTACCAAATTTAACTGGTTATCGTGATGCCTTCGCTTTTGTATTGTTGATTGTTATTCTCCTATTTAAGCCAACGGGCATCATGGGAGAAAAAATATCGGAGAAGGTGTAGACTATGAAGAAGAGAAATGTAATTTTAACCATCTTATCTATTATTTTATTAGTAGCATTTCTAGGGTATGCCAATAAAAACTTTGACGCTTATAAAGTAAGAATTCTGAACCTATGTGCCATTTATGTTGTACTAGGACTTAGTATGAACCTAATCAATGGTTTCACCGGCTTGTTTTCTTTAGGACATGCTGGCTTCATGGCGGTGGGGGCTTATACAACCGCTTTATTGACCATGACACCGGAAAGTAAGGAGATGACCTTTTTCCTAGAACCTATTATCGCACCATTGGCGGAGGTGACGTTGCCTTTCTTTATAGCATTGCTGCTGGGGGGCTTGTTAGCAGCCTTTGTAGCTTTCTTGATTGGTGCACCTACCTTAAGGCTAAGGGGAGATTATTTAGCTATTGCAACCTTAGGGTTTTCAGAGATTATCCGTATTATTTTTACCAATACGCAAAATATCACCAATGGACCTTTAGGATTGAAATCCATCCCTAATACAACCAACCTTTGGTGGAGCTTTGGTACGATGCTTTTTACAATCATGGTAATGGTTTCTTTGATTAAAAGCAGTTATGGAAAAGCCTTTAAAGCTATTCGAGAAGATGAAATTGCTGCAGAAAGTATGGGGGTTAACTTATTTAAGCATAAGGTAATGTCTTTTGTCATTGGTGCTTTTTTTGCTGGTGTAGGGGGAGGTCTATTAGGAAACCTACTGGGCACCATTAACCCTATGATGTTCCGATTTGTTTTAACCTTTAATGTATTATTGATTATTGTTTTAGGTGGTATGGGAAGTATCACAGGAACAGTAATCTCTGCTTTTGTTGTAACAGCAGGTCTAGAATACTTGAGATTTTTAGATGAGTCTATTAACCTTGGTTTCATTAGACTAGAGGGAATTGCTGGACTCCGAATGGTGGTTTTTTCTGCTTTATTGATGATTGTAGTTATTTTCTTTAGAAATGGTTTAATGGGTACCAATGAATTTAGCTGGGATAAACTTTTTAACTTCTTTCAAAGAAGACCCTTTAGCAAGAAGGGGGTAGGACAATAATGACAATATTAAAGACAGATCATATTACAATGCGATTTGGAGGTTTAACTGCTGTTAAAGAGTTCAATCTTGAGATTCATCAAGGGGAAATTGTTGCTTTGATTGGCCCTAATGGAGCGGGAAAGACAACTGCCTTCAACATGATTACAGGGGTTTATAGACCTACAGAAGGCAAAATTATTTTTAACAATGGACAAATTACAGGCTTAAAACCCCATGAGATTACAAAACGGGGGATGGCTAGAACCTTTCAAAATATTCGTTTATTTAAAGAACTGAGTGTATTGGACAATGTTTTCATTGCTAACCATCTACACTTAAAATCCAATCTGCTTCAATCGATTGGCGGGAAGATGTACCCTGACTTTTTAGATAAAATATGGCAGCCTAAGTATAAAAAAGAAGAAAAAGAAATTTTAGAAAAATCCCACATGCTGTTGGAAAAGGTAGGACTAGTAGATTTAAGACACGAAAAAGCCAGTAGTTTGCCTTATGGGGTTCAGAGAAAGTTAGAAATTGCTAGAGCCCTAGCTACTGATCCTAAGCTGCTATTGCTGGACGAACCTGCTGCAGGAATGAATCCAAAGGAAACCAATGATTTAACGGATTTTATCAGACAAATTCGAGATGAGTTTGATCTAACGATCTTCCTGATTGAACACCATATGCAGGTGGTTATGGATATATCCAATAGAATTTATGTTTTAGACTATGGTGTTACGATTGCAGAGGGAAGCCCCTATGAGATTCAGAATAATGAGAGAGTAATTCAAGCCTACTTGGGGGTGAGTGAAGATGCTTAAAATAGAAGATTTAAAGGTTTCCTATGGAGGTATTCAAGCCTTAAAGGGAATTAATTTAGAAGTACAAGAGGGAAAAATTGTTGCCTTAATCGGAGCCAATGGTGCTGGTAAAAGTACTACCCTTCGTTCTATCGTGGGTTTGACCAAGCCAGAGGCAGGCAAGATCACTTATCATGGAGAAGATTTATCTAAGGTACAAACCAAAGATATGGTAAGTAAGGGTATCACCCTTGTACCAGAGGGTAGAAGGGTTTTTTCTAACTTAACGGTACTGGAAAATATAAAAATAGGTGCCTTTTATAGAAAAGATGAAAAAAATATTAAAGAAGATATAGAGTGGGTTTACTCCTTATTTCCGAGGTTAAAAGAAAGAACGTGGCAGTTGGCAGGGACCCTATCTGGTGGTGAACAACAGATGCTGGCGGTAGGCAGAGCACTGATGTCAAGACCGAAGCTTTTGATGATGGATGAACCTTCTTTAGGATTAGCGCCTTTGATTGTAAAGGAAATTTTCAATATTATTGAAGAAATCCATAAGCAGGGGGTAACGATTCTTTTGATAGAACAAAACGCTAATGTGTCCTTAAAGATCGCTCATCAAGCCTATGTTATGGAAACAGGAACCATTACCCTTGAGGGTACGGGAAAAGAATTGTTGACTAACGAAGAAGTGAAAAAAGCATATCTTGGCGAAAGCGTGCATGGATAATTAAATAAAAAAACCTTTAGGCTATTAGGCGAGGTTACTAAAAAGTACTTTTGTCATCCTGAGCACTAGCGAAGGATCTTTGCAGACTAGATTCTTCACTGTGTTCAGAATGACAGACTGTGATGATATAACAAAAGTAAGACTTTTTTGGTAACCTGCTCTTAGTCCTAAGGGTTTTTTTAGTTTAGGTAGGATAATTACTGTTGAAGATGAACTTTAGCATGAATATAGTCTTCAATAGCAGTATCATAGGCTTTGCGTATCTTATCAATCATTGGGTTACTTGCAGAATCATAAACTTGATCATCTACTTTAACGATGGGTAAAACCTTTGGCGAAGTACCGGTCATAAACAAACCCTCAGCTTCTTTTAAGAAGTCTAGAGAAATAGGGGTTTCTACTATAGGGAGTCTTAAGGTTTTACATAAATCAATAATGCGATTTCGTGTAATCCCCTTTAGTACCTTTGCGGCTGGAGCTGTATAAAGTACCCCCTCTTTCACCAAGAAGATATTAGATCGACTGCCCTCTGTAATCTGTTGATGTTGATCTAGTAGAATAGCTTCATAGGCACCTTTGGATTGCAGGGTTTCCTCCACCTGCTGACGAAAGTTTTTTAAAATAACCTTGGCATTGGGATTTTCTCTTTCGGCAGTATATAAAACGGCGGTTATTCCTTTTTTATATTGTTCTTTGCTGGGATAATTGCTTTCAATAAAGAATAAAAATATGTTAGGAGAAGCTTCTTGCAGATTGTTTACAATAAGCTTTAAATTATAGTTATAGCAGTGATTGATCTCTACTAATCTATAGATTTGTTTTCCTATAGCTTCTTTATCTATGCAAAAATCAAAACCCAACAATTGAAAGGATTGGTTTAAACGCTCTAGATGCTCCTCAAGGAAGAGAGGAACACCATGAATGATTCGAATTACTTCATAGACTGAAGTGGTTTTTATAATTTCATAGGGATCAAAGGCTTCGATAGGCGCAATTTCACCGTTAACTAAAAAGTAATCTTTGTGCATCTCTTTATGAGTTCCCTTCATGATGACACCTCCATTTAATAAGATTATTTTACCACCCAATGAACAAAGTGAAAAGAAAAATTTATCGTTGCACACCCCCGTATAAGGGGGCTATAATGTTTATAAGGAGCGTGATAAAAGTGACAACGGGAATTCTATATGTAATTGCCTTTGGTTTTTTAGGTGTATCCTACATAAAGGATCGGGAAAAAACAAAAATGGCATTAAAAAAGGCTTGGAGGGCCTTTGAAAATATTCTGCCACAATTTTTGGGCATTATTATTGTCGTTGGACTTTTATTATCGGTGTTGAACCCTGAAGTGATTGCCAAGGTTTTAGGGGGGCAATCAGGGTGGTTGGGCGTGATAATCTCCTCTGTAGTAGGAGCAATCACCTTAATGCCGCCTTTTGTAGCTTTCCCTACAGCAGCATTATTATTGGAAAATGGAGCGGGACTTATGCAGATGGCAGCCTTTGTGTCCTCTTTAATGATGGTAGGTGTTCTAACAGCACCTATAGAGATACAATATTTAGGAAAAAAGCTAACCTTTTGGAGAAACCTTTTGGCGTTTATTTTTTCTTTTCTTGTAGCTTATATAATAGGGAGGGTGGTATAGATGAAAAAGCTATTGAAGCGATATAGATTTTTTTTAGGGATGTTAGGGGTGTTGGCGTTGATTACCCTCCTCCATAGAAGTATTGGGGTGAAAGCCATAGGTATAGCTACCTTTAGCTTTAGGGAAATGGCGATGATTGTGCCGCCTGTATTTCTTTTATTAGGATTATTAGATGTATGGGTGCCTAAGGAATTGATGATCAAGTATATGGGGGAAGATTCTGGTATAAGGGGAACCGTGCTGGCTTTTTTAATGGGATCTGCAGCGGCAGGACCTTTATATGCGGCTTTTCCTGCGGTGTTAATTTTAATAAAAAAGGGGGCTGGTTTCAAAAACATTTTAGTTTTTATTGGAGCTTGGTCTACTACAAAAATCCCTACCTTATTATTTGAAATGTCAGCTTTAGGAAAGACCTTTGCACTAACAAGGCTTTTGATCAATATTCCAGGAATTATCATTATGGCCCACCTATTGAACTATTTTGTAGCTTCTAAGGAAAAAGAAAATATATACAAAAATGTGAAGAAGCTGGAAAAAGCCTAAAAAACATTAAACTTTCCTTATTGATGTACCGATATAAAGAATATAGGGTATGCTAGAGAATAAAAGTTGCTAGCTACATATTTAGAAAGGAAGTGGGCGTATGAGAATTGGAGGAATTGCCTCCGGCATGGATACAGAATCAATGGTCCAAAACTTGATGCGGGCGGAAAGACTAAGAATTGATAGATTTTTTCAGCAGGAGCAACGTTTAAAGTGGCGACAGGAAGCCTTTAATAATATCAATCGAAGTATGGCAAACTTTATTTTAGATTCAAGAAAAGCTTTTGGTTTAACCACTGTCTCTAACACCGGTACTATGCTAAGCAGGAGTGCCCAAAGTTTTAATTGGGTAAAGAAGGCTGCTTCTAGTAATGAGAGTGTGGTGAAGGCTACTGCTAATGCCAGTGCTATGCCGGGAACACATAAAATACAAGTAGAACAGTTGGCAGAAGTGGCTAGCGTGGCTAGTACAAGGCTTACTGATACGATATTAAATGCTGATGGAACCTTCAAAGAATATGGGACATTTGAAATAACAACTAAGGGAGGAAAGAAAGAAATTACTATTGCTGATGCTAAGGTAGAGGGGAGTAAGGTAATAGAAGCTCCTGTTGATTTTACTGAGCAGCCTCTGATTTTTATGGTTAACAATACTCCAGTAGAATTAACAGGAAACTATACGAGTTTAGAGGGTGAAGAAGGCTTAATTGAAGCAATTCAAAAAAAACTAGGAGAAAGTATTACAGTAGACTTGGATCATGAAGGCAAGCTGGTAATGACGTCAAAACAAAACATCAATATTACAGCTATTGAAGGAGATTTAAGTGTTCTAGGGTTAAATCAGGGAAGTACTCTGGCTACAAATACGATAGACAGTGTCGTTAGAGAATTAAATAGTACAGCAGATGTTAACTTAGGGATTAGAGCAGCCTATGATAAGGATTTAGGCAGGCTAATGATTACTACTAGGGAAACTGGAGAAGAACAACATATAACAATAGGCGGGACTGAAGAGCTTGTAAACAAAATGTTTGGTATAGATGCAGTACATAAAACAGGACAAGATGCTATAATTTATTTCAATGATGAGAGTAGAGAGCAACCAATTAATAAATCCACCAACAACTTCTCTATCTTTGGTATTAACCTACAACTACAGGGTACAGATCCTGGCAAAGAAATTACTATTCATGTAGAATCAGATGTAGATAGCATCTTTGATAAAGTAAAATCTTTTGTAGATGAATATAATAAGATGATAGACATGGTTAATGGTCAATTAGGAGAAAAATACTATAGAGATTTCTCACCTCTTACCAATGAACAAAAGGAGTCCATGTCAGAGAAGGATATTGAACTATGGGAGGAGAAGGCAAAAAGTGGCTTACTTCGAAATGACAGTACCTTGACGAGAACATTACAGACGATGCGAAGCAATTTATATGAAAGAGTAGAGGGCGTGACTGGTAGCTATAATCATATCACACAAATAGGCATTACTACAGGCGCCTATCAAAGTGGTGGTAAGTTAGTGATCGATGAAGAAAAACTCAGAAAAGCGATTAACGATGACCCAGAGGGTGTTGTGGACCTATTATTTAAGACGCCAGATGCCAGTATAACAGATGACAAGGAAAAAATGAAGAATACAGGCTTAGTACAAAGAATCTATGATGGTATGATCGATGGAATAAAGGAAGTCATCAGACAATCTGGTCCAGGGGAGGATGCTGCACTACTCAGAAATGTTCGCTCCAACATCTTAATTGACTTTGTAACAGCAGGTTCTCAAAGTGTATTAGATAAAGACCTCAGCGGCATTAACTCTAGAATCGCTAGAGAAGAGATGCTTTTAGCAAAAAGAGAAGAGCGTTATTGGCAACAGTTTACAGCGATGGAAAAAGCTCTATCCCAGATGAACCAGCAAAGTGCATGGTTGATGTCTCAGTTGGGTCAGCAGCAGTATTAATCGATTATAGAAACAGCTAAACTAGGAAAATAGGTGGTCACATAATGAGGGAAGAACTAGTAGCATATCTCCTTCGTATCAGTGAGGGAAAACGGCTCTTAGTAAATCATTTGCTAAAAATTACACAACAACAAAGTAAAGCTTTAGAAGAAGAGGACACAAAAGCCTTAGAAGACTTGATACAAGAAAAGCAAACAGTTATGGCGAAGGTTGATGTGTTGGATAAGGAATTTGTGGAGAAATATAACTTGATTAAAGAAGAATTAGGGATAGAAAATCTTCAAGAATATGAGGGAGAAATGTCCGCTACATTTAAAGAACTTAGGGAAAAAATAGCTGGTATTTTTAAAGTTATAGAAGAAGTTCAGCGTTTAGATCAAGCAAATACCAAAAAAGTAAAAAACAATATTACAAAAGCACAGCAGAATATCAAATCTATCAAAACTGGAAAAAAAGCACTCACAGGCTATAATCAACCCTATAAAGAAAATCCTTCTTTTTTTATAGATAAGAAAAAGTAATGAATAAACTCTTGAGAAGATAGGCAAAGTAGTAGATAACTTAAAGTTTGAAGCAAAGCATCAAAAAAATACCCCGTAACACACTAGCGGTAGTGAGTTTTAGGGGTATTTGTCCTTTAATGGGCTGGATGATATAATAATACCTGTACAATTGTAGAGGCGATTAATAGATTTTAAAGGAATGGGACGAGTTTGCCTCTATGGTTAAATAACTATTAAATGGTGGTGACAATGAAAAAGGCAGTAATAATACTATTTATTTTATTAAATATTGCACTACCTCAGCCATCTTTTGCTGTTTCTGGGACTTATAGAGTTGCTGGGGATCGACAATTTCCCCCTTATGAATATGTTGATCATGATGGCGTTTATAAAGGCTTTAATGTTGATATACTTAAAGCAATCAGTATTGTAACGGGGATAGAGTTTGAATTTTTGCCTATGAGGTGGGAAGATGCTTATAATTCTATTGAAAGAGGAGAAGCCGACATAATTCAAGGAATGAAAGAATCTCATGATAGAAAAAACAAATTTTTATTTACAGATTCTCTGTTGCTGAATTCTCAGTCCATATTTGTATTAGATAGTAATACAGCAATCTATAGTAAGAGGGATTTAGCTGGTAAAGTAATCGCTCTAATTAAAGAAGATATTGTATATCAGGAAATAAGCAAAATTAACGATGTTAAAATAGTTCAATATGATTCTTTAGAAGAAGCTCTGCAGGACTTATTGAATAATAAAGTTGATGCACTTATTGGAAATACTTTAACTGTTAATTATCTATGTAACGAAATGAATAGTATTGACCTTATAAAGATCGTAGGGGACACGCTAAATGAGCAAAAATATGCCATGGCTGTTGCCATAGATAACGAAATTTTATTGGACAAACTTAATAAGGGAATCTATGAAATTCAGAAGAATGGAATGTATGATTCCCTATATAGAAGATGGTTTGGAATACCTATAAAGAATACAAAAACGCAGTATGAAATTTTATTGAAGGTTACCTTTGGGATTTGTGGTGCCTTAATAGTTATAATTCTAGCCATTCAAAGTATTAATAGAAAATTAAAGAAAATAATACAAGCAAAAACAGAGGCCCAGAAGGCACTTATAAATGAGCTTCGACATTATGATAAAATGCAGTTTATGGATAAGATTATATCCTCAGTTGCACATGAAATACGAAACCCTCTGACTTCGATAAAAATATATACTAGTCAGATGAAAAACAAAATAGATAACAAGGAATTTATGATAGCTGCAGCTGAGGATATCCCTGAAGAAATAGATAGGATAGATGGACTTATTAAGGAATTTATGCAATATACTTCTCCTAAAAAGCCTGTTATAGAAGACTTCAATTTATATGAAGAACTAATGAGTTCGATTAAATTTGTTAAGCTTCAGATTGAAACTATAAAACTAAAGATTAATATTGATAAGACTTATTCTATAAAATTTGATATTTCTCAGTTTAAGCAAATGGTACTAAATATTTTACTTAACAGCAAAGATGCTGTTAAGGATGTTGATATGCCTATTATTGAAATATCTGCAATTGAAGCTGATGACAATATAGTACTGTATTTTAAAGATAACGGTTATGGCATGAATAAAGATGATATACAATATATTTTTGAACCATTTTATACAACGAAGGCTGTAGGTAATGGGGTTGGCATGTTTGTTGTTAAGCAGATTGTGGATGAAAATGGCGGCAGCATACACGTTGAAAGTGATGGAAAACAAAAGGGCATGTGTATTACTTTAAAAGCAAAAAAGGGTGAATTAAATGAAAAACAAACTGCTGATAGTTGATGACGAGCCAAAAATATTAAGATCTCTAAAGTTTCTTTTAGAGGAAAATTTTGAAATATATACAAGTAAAAATTCTGCAGAAGCTTTAGATCTATTTAGAAAAGAAAAAATATTTCTAGTCCTTCTTGATTTAAGATTAAAAGAAGATAGTGGACTTGATCTAATGAAGAGTCTGCTTGAGTTTGAACCTAACGCCATCATCATTATAATGACAGCTTTTTCTACCATTGAAAACTCAATTAATGCTATCAAGACTGGTGCTTACTACTTTATAACGAAACCAATTGATACCGATCAGCTTTTATTATTGCTAAATACAGCCAATGAAAAGTTGAAAATGATACAAAAAATAAGCCACCTGGAAGGGCATATAAAAAAAGATATTATAGGTGAATCCCCTCGTATAAAAGAAATTATTAGTATAATAAATAAAATAAAGGATACAGATGCTACGGTTTTAATTACAGGAGAAAGTGGTACTGGAAAAGAACTTATAGCCCAAAAAATTCATACATTAAGCAATCGTGCTGATAAGCCCTTTGTAGCTATAAACTGTGCTGCTATGGTGGGAGATCTTTTAGAAAGTGAACTTTTTGGATATAAGAAGGGTGCATTTACAGGAGCTTATAAAGATGAAATTGGGGTTATAAGAAGAACCGATAAAGGAACACTTTTACTTGATGAAATAGGAGAAATGGATTTAAGGTTACAGTCAAAGCTATTGCGGTTTCTTCAAGCTAAAGAAATAAGACAAATTGGTGATGAAAAGACACATAAAGTTGATGTGAGAATAGTTTGTGCAACAAATAGGGATTTAAAAAAGGAAGTAGAAGCTGGAAACTTTCGAGAGGATCTTTATTATAGAATCAATGTAATTAACTTGGTAGCTCCTTCTCTAAGAGAACGCATAGAGGACTTAAAATATCTGGTACCTTACTTTATCGACAAGTATAATATTTCTTTTAATAAAAACGTCAAAGGAATTACTGATAAATACTATGAGCAACTTAAAAACTATAGATTCGAAGGAAATATAAGAGAATTGGAGAATATAATTCAAAGAGCAGTACTTCTAAGCACAGGGGAATATATTGAACCTGATTTGCTTCATATAACTACACATAAAGCAATAGACCCTATAGATGATGCCTCGGACAATTACATCAAAATATATATGGGTGAAAGTATGAAGGAAATAGAGAAGAAGGCAATAGAATTTACATTGAAAAATAATAACCAGAACCGAAAACGGACTGCTGACAGTCTTGGAATATCCGAAAGAGCACTAAGGTATAAGATCAAAGAATATAACTTATAATCAACCCTGCAAAATTTGCACCCTGCAAAATTTGCAGGGTATTTTTTTCCTAAATCTCAAATATGGAAGATATGATGAAATTTTCAACCCTTTAAATTAGCCATTTCATAGGTTTTTAAAAGTTGGCACGGAACATGCAATATAATTGTATATCTTAATCATTAGCGTTAACTTAAACCATAACTTGTCATCCTGAGCGGAGCAAAGTGGAGCCGAAGGATCTTAGTATTAGCAAAAATCTTCCTTATTACAAGATCCTTCGCTACGCTCAGGATGACGGCTGGACAAAACTTTGGAAATAATTGTATTAACTTAACGCTTATGCTATCTTAAATTATTTATAAAATTTTTGTTTTATAAGGATGGTGGTGAGAGGAGGGCAGCAGGATATTTATCTAAGCAAGTATCTATACATAAACAATGATAGGAGGTATGGTATATGTCTTTTGAAATTATCGAAAATATTTTTACTATGAGTGCGGATATGGTGATGACTACTGCTATGGCAGCTGTATTACTGGTGATTGGTTATTTTATTAAGGGGAAGGTTAATTTTTTAGAAAAATATTGTATCCCAGCACCAGTTGTAGGCGGGTTTCTATTTATGCTTATTACATGGATTGGTCACGTTACAGGGGCATTTTCCTTTAGTTTTACTACAACGCTGCAATCCTTCTTTATGCTAGCTTTTTTTACTACAGTTGGACTTGGTGCAAGTATGGCGTTATTAAAAAAAGGAGGAATTTTACTAGTCGTTTATTGGTTAATAGCTGGGGTTTCTTCTATTTTTCAAAATGCTATAGGAATTGCTGTTTCAAAAATAACTGGTTTAGAACCAGCATATGGTCTTTTATCAAGTGCTATTACAATGGTTGGTGGACATGGAGCTGGTGCTGCATATGGTATGACTTTTGAAGGCATGGGATATCCTGCAGGTACTCTTGTAGGAGCAGCAGCTGCAACCTTTGGTCTAATTTCATCTGTTATGGTGGGGGGACCTGTTGCACGACGTTTAATTGAAAAAAATAACTTAAAACCAGATCATAGTGAGGACTTTGATACAAGTGTTACAGAAATAAATGCTGCCAGTGGTGAGGTTTTAAGTGGGCTTGATATTATTAAAAATGTAACTGCTATCTTAGTATGTATGGCTCTTGGAACTATGGTTTCAGGTTGGATAGGCAAGCTAATAAATATGGAATTTCCAACTTATGTAGGTGCAATGTTTGTAGCAGTTATCCTACGTAATTTAAATGAAAAAGTGCGTTGGTATAAGTTTGACTATCCATTAGTAGAAGGAATTGGAGATGTTACGCTTGGTCTTTATCTATCAATGGCTATGATGACTTTAAGAATGTGGGAATTAGCAGGACTTGCAGGACCAATGCTTATCGTGTTAGTGTGTCAAGTTATTTTTGTAGTTTCCTTTACTTACTTTGTTGTATTCCGTTTGCTTGGAAAGAACTACGATGCTGCTGTTATGTGTGCTGGTCTTTTAGGTCATGGCTTAGGTGCAACGCCTACAGCGATTGTAAACCTTACTGCTGTTAATGACCGTTATGGAATGAGTAGAAAGGCCATGATGATCGTTCCAATCGTTGGAGCTTTCTTAGTTGATATTATATATCAACCACAAACAGTGTGGTTTATAAAGACTTTTGTTGAAAATTTGAGGTAAAAATTTAAAAATTAGGAGGCAGTTATGAAAAAACTAATAGAATGTGTTCCAAATTTTAGTGAAGGTAGAAATACAGGGATCGTAGAGGAAATTATTGATGAAGTTAGAAAAATAGAAGGTATAACAATTTTGGACTATTCATCTGACAAAGATCACAACAGAACAGTCCTTACAATGATAGGATCTCCTGAGAGAATAAAAGAAGCTGCTATAAACTCTGCAAGAAAAGCTGCTGAACTTATAGATATGTCAAAACACGAAGGTGCTCACCCTAGAATGGGAGCAACAGATGTTATTCCATTTACACCTGTAGCCCATGTGACAATAGAGGAATGTATCGAAGTTGCAAAAGAAGTAGGGGCTGAAATAGGAAACTGGGAGATTCCAGTATATCTATACGAAGATGCAGCAACAACTCCTGATAGAAAAAATCTTGCAAGTGTAAGAAAAGGTCAATACGAAGGTTTCTTTGAAAAAATCAACAAAGAAGAATGGAAACCAGATTTTGGACCTCAAGCAATGAACGCAAAAAGTGGTTGTACAGCAGTAGGTGTAAGAGTACCGCTAGTAGCATATAATATAAATCTAGACACACCAGATGTAGAAATTGCAGATAAAATTGCAAAAAAAGTAAGACATCTGGGTGGAGGACTAGTGTATGTAAAAGCTATAGGCTTAAAACTAGAAGAAAGAAATCAAACTCAGGTTTCAATGAATCTAGTTAACTATGAAAAAACAGCAATTTACCAAGCTTTTGAGATGGTAAAAATAGAAGCAAAAAGATATGGAGCAAATGTAGTAGGCAGCGAGGTTATAGGAACTGTTCCAATGAAATCTCTACTGGACGCTGCAGAGTATTATTTACAAATAGAAAACTTCAGTATGGAGCAAATACTAGAAAAAAGATTATTAGATGAGCAATAAAAAAGACTGATAAAGTTATACAATTGAAAGGTCTGCTCCTTGGCAGGCCTTTGGTTGTAAAAAGAAGGAGTTCCTATGAAAGAAAAAATTATTAAGAAGGAAGATTTCATAACGACAAAATGGGCTGGTGGAGAAACAACCCAATTAGCAATATATCCAGAAGATGCAACTCTTTCGGAGAAGAACTTTTTATGGCGGGTTTCATCAGCTACATTTACATCTACGCAATCAGAGTTCTCAGACTTTAGTGGTTACCAAAGGTACATTCTTCCGCTAGAAGGAAAACTAAGCTTATATCACAAAGGGTTATATAATAGGGAACTAGACAAATATGAAGTGGAGTACTTCGATGGATCTTGGAGCACATTTTCAGAAAACACCCTGGATTGCAGAGACTATAATTTTATTGTAAAAAGTGGAAATTCTTCAAAAATGCAAATCTTAAGGGCCGGAGACGAATGCTTTCTTCAAAATTCAGAAATTGTGACGCTATTTTCTATGAAGGATTTTGTTATAAATCTATGCAATCATAATGAGAAAAGAAATATCGATGGATTCTCGTTATTTGTTATAGAAACAGATAGCCAAGAAAAAATCAGCATCACATCCGCTGATTCCCCAATCATAATCACAGAGTTTGTAATAAATTAAAAAGAATATACAAAGTAAAAAAGCAGATAAGAAGAAGTAGTGAATAAACTCTTGAGAAGATAGGCAATATAGTGTATAATAAAATGGAATATGTATTGTACAATGAAGGTCTGTGGTTGAAAGTCCATGCCAGTCGCAGGCAAAGGGACCCACGTAAGATAGTAAAAAAGTTACTAGCGATCATGGTGCGGCTTAGATGTTAGACCTGCCGGTGATTTCACCGAGAGAAGTAGTAGTGAAGGTAACCCCTGGGCGAACCTTCCAGCAGGCGGGTGTGGGGGCAAAGACCAGGTCAGCTTCTTTTGTACCATATTTACCACTGAAAAAGCTTTGGCATGATGTCGAGGCTTTTTTTTATATATTCTACAATGACGACGAAAGTCGTTGTTTTTTTTATTTGAAACATTTTATTGTTTAATTTGGAGAATAAAAGAGTTATTGTTTAATTTGGAGAATAAAAGAGATTTTTTTTTAAAATAATGTAAAAAATAAAGGGTAAAATATTAAAAGATTTGTATAACTAGGCTAGAATATGTAATAGAAAATTCTGAATTTATAGTTGTTTATGACTGTACACATATATATACACATGCTGTTTCCCTTGAAAATAAAGTTATCAACAATGTTATTAACATTATCCACAAAAAACATTTATACATATCCACAGAAATAAGGATTTTGTAAAAGAAAAACGAATGTATCTGTGGATACAAAAACACTGACTATTTTGCAAAGGAAATTCATATAATAACCTTAAGCAAAGACTATTTATTTTATTATTTTACAAAAATAAAAAAACTTTGTTTGACAAGCTCTAGAGAGGGTATGTATACAAATACCTAAATCATTAACTTTGTTTTATAATTTTAAGTTGGTATTTAGCCGGCTTGAATAGAATAGAAGGGAAAGGAGCTGGAGATATGAAGGTCATTATAAGCGGAAAAAACATAGAAGTAACTGAGGCGTTGAAGGGGACAGTTGAATCCAAAATCTCTAAGCTAGACAAATATTTTAATGAGGGAGCTGAGGCACAGGCTACTTTGACAGTAGAGAAAAATAGACAAATGATAGAAGTGACAATACCTATTAATGGTTCTATTCTCAGGGCAGAGGAAGTTACCCATGATATGTACACTTCTATTGATAAGGTCGTAGATAAATTGATTCGCCAGTTAAGAAAACATAAGACAAAAATGGAGAAAAATCGTGTTAGCAATTATGAAACAATTCGATTTGAAAACATTCCAGTCTTCGAAGACGATGATAAGGACATAGAAGCAAAAATCGTAAAAACAAAACGTTTTGCACTAAAACCAATGGTTTCTGAAGAAGCGGTACTACAAATGGAGCTTATAGGGCATAATTTCTTTGTATTCGCCAACGCCGACACGGACGAGGTAAATGTCGTTTATAAAAGAAAAGATGGAAACTATGGATTGATAGAACCAGAGTTTGATTAAAATAAATCATAAATAAAAGATAGAGGGATGGATCAATAGATTTATCCCTCTATCTTTTATTTATGATAAATTTTTAAAAGCAGCAGGAAAAAGTTAGTCTGCATAGAAATATGTATGAAATAAGGAAATTTCGAAGGGTTGTGATTTGTGTGGTGTTAGAGGCTATTGTGTTAGGACTAATTATAGGGAAAATTCGAGGAGGGCAGTTTAAAAGATTAGGTACTACGACTTTAAGATTTTCATGGATTATTTTGCTGGCTTTTTCTTTGAGACTGGCAGTCTCTGTGATGATTTCTTTAGGTCAGCCTCTGGTGATACAGTATAGAATGATTTTTTACTTATTGTCCTACAGTATTTTGTTTATAGCATTGTTCTTTAATATGCATTTTAAATGTATGTGGCTGATTGCAATAGGCAGCATAACAAACTTTTTAGCAATTTTGTTAAATAAGGGGAGTATGCCCATCAACATGACAACACTAGAAAATTTTGGATTTAGCAATATGATGACTTCCATTGAGCTAGGAGCGTTACCACAATATATACCGATGGAGGAAGCGGCGCTTTACAGCATTTATCTAGGCAAAGGGCTTTCTATGCCTTCTATATACCCATTAAAACAGATTTTCAGTATAGGAGATTTACTGATGGCGGTAGGGATATTTTTCTTAGTACAGCATATGATGTCTTCCAGTTTGTATCACAAAACATCTAAAATTTTACACTTTGACCATAAAAGCAAGCTGCCTTTATAGGGAATCTTATTTTTATTGTTTTAAAAATAGATAAATGATACAATAATAGGATAGATAGGGCAAGTATAATCAAGCTGAGGCTAAAGATAACAAGCCTCTCTTAATTTTGTAAATATATAAATGAGGTGAAATGCTTGAAACAGTTATTTGAGAAGGTTTTTGGTAGTTATAGTGAAAGAGAACTTAAGAAGTTAGATAAACTTATTCAAAAAATAGAAGCTTTAGATGCAGTTTATTCAAAATTAAGTGATAGTGAATTAAGACAGAATACCTTTCAGTTTAAAGAAAGAATACTAAAGGGAGAAACCCTAGACGATCTTCTTCCAGAGGCTTTTGCTACTGTAAGAGAGGCTTCCTTCAGGGTGCTGGGGATGAAGCACTATAAGGTGCAGTTATATGGCGGTATTGTTTTACACCAAGGTCGCATTGCTGAGATGAAGACTGGGGAAGGTAAAACCTTGATGGCAACTTTACCAGTATACTTAAATGCTCTTTCAGGAAAAGGTGTACATATCGTCACTGTAAATGATTATTTAGCAAAGAGGGACTGTGAGTGGATGGGAAAGGTTTACCACTTTTTAGGACTTTCTGTAGGGGTAATTCTTCATGGTTTGACACAGCCACAAAGGAGAACTGCCTATAATAGCGATATCACCTATGGTACCAACAATGAATTTGGATTTGATTATTTAAGGGATAATATGGTGATTTACAAAGAAGAAAGGGTTCAAAGGGACTTAAACTATGGGATTGTAGACGAAGTAGACAGTATTTTAATTGACGAAGCTAGAACCCCTCTGATTATCTCAGGACAGGGAGAGAAGTCTACAAAAATGTATTTTGTTGTAGACCAATTTATAAAAACCTTAAAGAAAGAAGCTGACTTTACCATAGACGAGAAGGCAAACTCTGTTACATTGACAGAGGAGGGTGTAGAAAAGGCTGAAAGGTCCTTTGGCATAGAAAATCTATCGGATTTAGCCAATATGGAATTGTCTCACCACATTAACCAAGCACTTAAAGCCCATACTTTGATGAAAAGGGACAAAAACTACGTAGTGAAGGATGGAGAGATTGTTATCGTAGACGACTTTACAGGTCGTTTGATGTTTGGAAGACGTTATAGTGATGGGTTACATCAAGCCATAGAAGCAAAAGAGGGCCTAGAAATTCAAAGGGAATCCAAAACTTTGGCTACGATTACCTTCCAGAATTATTTCAGAATGTATAACAAATTAGCCGGCATGACTGGAACAGCTAAAACAGAAGAAGAAGAATTTATGTCTATTTATAAAATGGATGTTATAGAAATTCCTACCAATAAACAAATCCTTCGACAAGATCATCCAGACGCTGTTTATCAAAGAGAAACTGGTAAGTTTCAAGCTCTTGCAAAAGACATTGAAGAGAAACATCAGAAGGGGCAGCCAGTGCTGGTAGGTACGATTTCCATTGAGAAATCAGAGGAATTATCAAAACTGTTAAAAAGAAAGGGTATTCCTCATGAAGTATTGAATGCTAAGCATCATGAAAGAGAAGCAGAAATTGTTGCTCAAGCAGGACGGAAGGGAGTTGTCACCATTGCCACCAATATGGCGGGACGTGGTACTGACATCCTGTTGGGAGGAAATCCTGAGTTTTTAGCAAAACAAGAGATGAAGAAAAAGGGTTATAGCGATGATCTATTAGCGGAGACCACTAGCTTTACAGATACAGACAATGAAGAAATTCTTGAAGCTAGAAGAACGTATGAAGAACTTTCTAAAAAGTACAAGATAGAAACAGACAGAGAGCATAAGGAAGTAATTGCTCTAGGTGGTTTGCATATCATTGGTACAGAAAGGCATGAATCACGAAGAATAGATAATCAGCTAAGAGGTCGTGCAGGTCGTCAAGGAGATCCAGGATCTAGTCGATTCTATATTTCTCTAGAGGATGATCTAATGCGCCTTTTTGGCGGTGATAAAATGCAGGGTTTCGTAGAAAAAATGGGACTACAGGAAGACGAGGCTATAGAACATAAGCTTCTTTCTAGATCTATTGAAAATGCACAGAAAAAGGTGGAAGGAAGAAACTTTGGTATCCGGAAGCATGTACTACAATATGATGATGTCATGAATAAGCAAAGAGAAGTTATCTATGGGGAGCGTAAAAAAGTGCTGGCGGAAGAAAATATGCGGGATCATGTGTTTAATATGATTGGCAATATCATTGACAATGCTATCGCGCTGTATACTGCTGATGCCCAATATCCTGAAGAGTGGGACTTAAAAGGCTTAGAGGATAATCTAACCAATATCTTCTTACCTAAGGAAACCTTAACTTTTGATAATATAGAGGACTTAACGATTGATGCATTAAAAGAAAAGATTATGGATCTTTGCGAAAAGCTCTATGAAGAAAAAGAAGAAGAGCTAGGTCAAGAGAGAATGCGAGAAATTGAGAGGGTTGTTTTATTACAGGTTATCGACACAAAGTGGATGGATCACATTGATGCTATGGATCAATTGCGACAAGGTATTGGATTAAGGGCGATTGGTCAAGTAGACCCTGTCAGAGCCTACCAGGTAGAAGGTTATGATATGTTCCAGGAGATGATCAATAAGATTCAAGAGGATACTGTGAGATACCTATTTAATATTGAGAAAGAAGTAAAGGTCCAACGGCGACAAGTAGTTAAACCAACTGCTGCTAGTCATGGTGAGGAAGATGCAAAAGCAAAGCCAGTAGAGAAAAAAGAAGAAGCTGGTAGAAATGAGGCTTGTCCTTGCGGCAGTGGTAAGAAGTATAAGAAGTGTTGTGGAAGGTAGGGGAAGAAGGAATCAATGATTAATTTAGATATTTATAGACAGCAACTTTTAAAACTAAAAGAAGAAATTGAAGAAATGAGGGTTTCTCTTTGACATAGAAACATTAAAAACGGTGCTCGAGGAATATGAAAACAAAATGGCGGAAGCAAGCTTTTGGGATCATCCTCAACAGGCACAGGAGATATCTAAGAAGGCAAAAGATATCCAGGGAAAAATAGAAGCTTATAGGGACCTAAATACCCGCTATGAAGACCTAGAGACAATGGTAGCCTTTATAGAAGAGGGAGATAATTCCTTTGAGAAAGAGCTGATAAGCGGGCTAGATGCTTTGGAGAAAGACATTGCCGCTATGAAGATAGAGACCTTGCTTAGAGGAGAGTATGATAAAAACAACTGTATTTTATCTATACATGCTGGAACAGGAGGCTTGGACGCTCAGGATTGGGCTAAAATGTTGTGGCGTATGTACACTCGGTGGTGTGAAGAGAAAGAATATAGAGTAAAGATATTGGACTTATTACAGGACCCTGAAGCAGGTATTAAGAGTGTAACCCTTTTGATTGAAGGTTTGAATGCTTATGGTTATTTAAAGGCGGAAAAGGGCGTGCATCGCTTAGTAAGGATTTCTCCCTTTGACTCCTCTGGAAAACGTCATACATCTTTTGCTTCTGTAGATGTCATGCCGGAAATCGATGAAACGGTAGAGATAGATATCAAACCAACGGATTTAAAAATAGATACCTATAGGGCTAGTGGTGCTGGTGGGCAGCATGTAAATAAAACTGATTCTGCTGTCCGTATTACCCATATCCCTACAGGTGTGGTTGTGCAGTGTCAAAACGAGAGATCTCAGCATACTAATCGTGAAACTGCTATGAAAATGTTGAAGGCAAAATTGCTAGAGTTGAAGGAATTGGAGCAAAAAGAGAGGATCGAAGATCTGCAAGGAGAATATAGCCAAATTGCATGGGGCAGTCAAATCCGCTCCTACGTATTTAACCCTTATAATATGGTAAAGGATCATCGTACCAATGCAGAGGTAGGTAATATTCAAGGGGTTATGGATGGTGATATTGATTTATTTATTAATGAATTTTTAAAAAAAAGCAAAGATCAATGATCTTTGCTTTTTTTATTAAAATCTATATAGAAGTTTTAAAAAATTGAAGGAATTTTTTCATTTATGTCAAATTATACTAAAATGATTTGACATAATATTTTGTCAAAAGGGGGGATTAGAATGGAGAAGACCATAATAGAAGAAGAGAGAAAAATAGAAAAGGTGTTAGAGGATGTTAAAGGTAATGGAAAGAGATACCAAGGAATCAGTATAAAGAAACAATTGATCCTCATTGTTTCAATGATACTGTTGATATCGATTTTAACCATTACTTTCTTCAATTATTATATGGAATCCAAAAAGGTAATTGCATCAGCAGAAAACACCAATCAGATGATGGGGGAATCCATTGCAGCACAAATTGATCTTTATATGAAGAGTACTGTAGATATGGTACAAATGATTGGCAGCTCTCAAAATTTTACGAGGTTAACGGATAGTGAAATTTACTCAGCTATTAATTATTATGCCTATCAATATGAAGACCTAACAGCTTTTTTGTATGTTGATATGGAGGGAAATATATTGGCCTCCAGCGGTGGGGTAGCTCGAAGAAATGTTTCGGGGGAAGCATGGTTTAAAGCTGCTACTGAAGGACAAACCTATATTAGTCAATCTATGGAGGACGAAAGAACTGGTATGCCGGTAATGATGATCACGATACCCATCAGAGCCGACAGAGTGGGAATCATTTCTGGAGCATTGGGGGTATTTGTTAATTTCCATGCCATCAATGAAATTGTAGAGAAAGTAAGAATAGGAGAAACAGGATATGCCTATGTACTAGATGCTCAGGGTTATGTAGTAGGTCATGGAATAGATGCAACAGAGTATGTTAGCAGGAGATGGAATGTTGCAGGAGAATCTTCTGAAGCCGTAAAGAAAATAGCCCTAGAAGAAGAGGCGGTTGCCTATGGTGATAATCGATATGGTCAGTCCGCCATGATGGTGGCATCTACTATAGAAAAAAATGGTTGGAGGGTTATTGTAGAGCAAGAGCTCAGTGAAATTACAGCAGAAACTCGGCAAATATTACAATTTAATCTAACCGTAGCTTTCATTTTCATCCTCATAGCTTTAGCAATGGTATTACTATTTGCTAACATATTTACAAAACCTATATTGAACCTAGTTGAAGGTGCACAAAAAATAAAGGATGGGAACTTAGGTTATAGAATTAAAGTGACACAAAAGAACGAAATTGGAGAGCTGGAATCTGCCTTTAATGAAATGGCGGAGTCAATTGCAGGAATTATAAATCATTTGAACGGTACCATTAGGGAAGTAAATCTTCTTATTCATGGATTTGGAGAAAGTGTTGATCTGGCTGAAAGAGCTTCTAGGGAAATTTCTAAGACAATAGAGTCTGTGGCTGTGGGAACCTCACAACAAATGAATCATATCCAGGAAACAACCGAATCAGTGACAGTGTTGGTACAAAATGCGAAAGAAGTAAAAAGTAGTGCTGGTGCTGTAGTGATGGCGGCTGAGGAGGCCTCTAACCTGGCTCAAGGAGGCGTAAAAAGTATTGAGGAAGTCCAGAGTACTATTCAGAAGATGATCACAGTTGCTGAAGGAACTGCTGCCATGGTGAAGGACTTAGAAGAAAATATTAAGGAAATCAACATGGCAGGACAACTTATTACAGAGATCGCTGAGCAAACGAATTTGTTGGCACTGAACGCTGCTATAGAGGCGGCTAGAGCAGGGGAACATGGCAGAGGCTTTAGTGTTGTAGCAGAGGAGGTTAGAAAGTTAGCGGAAGCATCTAGAAGTGCGTCAGGAGAAATTATTGATTTAATTACTAGAATTAAAGGAGAGACAGAAAAGGTGGTGTTGGCTACAGAAGAAAGCATCACTGGTGTAGAAAAAGGAAGCTGCATCATTGACAGCACAGCTATATCCTTCAAAGATATTCTAAAGGATACTTATAGGGTATCGGAATCTATGCAGGGATTATCCATTAACATAACAAACATGTTCCAAAGGGTAGAGGAAGTAAAGGATAAGATTGAAGAAGTAGGGGGCATTTCTGCAACGACTGCCACGAGATCCCAGGAGGTACTGGCCAGCGTTGAAGAACAGGAGGCGTCCCTTCATGAAATCACCTCCTCTACAGAAAATTTAGGAAATATGATGCAGGAATTACATGAGACTTCTAGACAATTTACTACTGATGAGACAGCTTAAAGTTTTTCAGATAACAGTACACATATAAAATATAAAAGCCCACATTACTGTGGGCTTTACATAAATGTATCGAATAACATTCCTCGTATATCATCCAATCTTTTTAGTACATTAATCCGATCTACTTCTTGTGTTAAAAAATCCTTGGTTAAATCCTCCAGTTCTCTATCTACCTTTTTTACAATACAATAAACTCTATGACGCCCTCTGCGGTCTAAGAAGTTTTGCTTAGAAAATTTGTGGGAATTTTTTACTGCTACATCTAAAAATTCTCTTACTAAATTTTTATAACGGACCACTTCACTTAAATGCAACTTTTCACCGATTTTTTCTGATTGTTTTACAATCTTACCATACAGGTCTTCGAGATGTTCTCGTACATGTTGAGATTGAATTTCTTGAAACTTTGAGATAAACTGACTGGCCTTGATGTCAGGTTTTTTGTTTTGAGATTCCAATTTATTTAACATTTCATTGATATGAATAGGGCTAATTTTATCCATAAAATTTCCTCCAGTGATTATCCAGTAAAAGCTATTAAGTACATTTTACAACAAAAATCAAATTTATACCATTATATATTCTATCGGCAGGTAAATAAAAAACATTAATTGAGTTATCATAGACTTTAATTTAATGCTAATGATTGTATTATAAAAGTTTTATTGCAACTGACATATCTGCAAATTTTCACTGCTGGCTACATGTTGCATTTAGACTAAAGGAAAAACATGAAAATGACGATAAAGTAAACAGAAGGTAAAAGGCGGTGACAGGATGAACAGTAGTATTTTTCAAAAATTAACCATGGGGATACGTCAACAACAGTATGGTAAAGGTAACGAATCCTTTAAAATCAAAGGCACTTTAGTAAGTAGAGAGGAAAATCGTATTACCCTTCACCTAGGTGACCAGAAGATGCTGGAGGTACAGTTGAAGGGGGGCATTGAAGGAAACATAGGGGATACTGTTGTTGTAGATAAAAAAGATTTCATAAAATCTAAACTATACGATGAATCTGATACAAAAGTCCTAGAGGAAGTCTCTGAAGAAAAAGCCGAAGTAGAATTATTAAAAAAACTAGATGTTCCCATAACTGAAGTCACAAAAAATGCTCTGACAGCTTTAGAAAAACATGGTTTGAAAATTTCTAAAGAGAATCTTCAAGCTTTTGTTAGTGCTAAAGAGCATTTAGAACAGGTGGTAGAGGGACTAGATTATGATACAGCTATTAAGCTTTTGAAAAAAGATGTAGATATTTCAGAAGAAGCATTACAGAACTTAGCTATGGGCATACAGGAGGTTAAAGGAGAAAAAGAAGGTTTTTCCTTGCTAAAGCTGTTTAAAAGAAAAAAGGAATTATCTACAGAGGATGCAGAAAAAATTTCCATGAGGCTTTATGGCAATAAAATGGGTAAAGACGTTATAGATGTAATGAGGGCTTTGCATAAAGCAGAGATGGATATTACAAAGAAAAATATTCATCGAATTCACGATGTCATCAGGAAAGTAGATGATCTTCAGAATATAAAAGAAGAAACCATCATTGACGCTGTGAAAAATAAAATTGATGCCACTGTAGACTATCTGTATAAATTAAAAAATGCCGTAGTAAAGGGAAACGTTCAGCCACAAAAACCTGTAACAAAGGCTGTTACTAATCTTTATGAGGCTACCTCCTATAGAAACTCTCGGGTGAGTGAAAAAGACTTAAGGACAATGGAGGAGGATATTAAGGAACTTTTAGCAAGAGAAGAAGTGAAAGTAACAGAAGAAATAGTAAGACTTTCTAAAGATTTTGTTAAAGCCGGAGTAGATCTTACAAAGACGAATATTGAAAAGGTACAACAAATTAAAGAAGCCATTCAAGAGCTGAAGGCTCATCTTAACTATGATAAAACAGCGGAACTTTTAAGTAAGGGTATAGAGGTGGAAAAAGCAGAGATTACAGAGCTACTAAGACAAATGAAGATATCTGAAAAAGAACCACTGACAAAAAATCTGTTAAGTAAGTTGGAAAAGTTGGAGCAGATAGAAAACGAAAAACTGATAGAGCTTATCAAAGAAGAAAAGTCCATTAATATCAAAACATTGATGGAACTAGTAGATAAGAGAGGAGAAGTTCCAGAGATATCCAAATCATCGGAAGACTTGGGGGTCTCAAGGATTTCAACAAGCGAAGCAAGGGTAGTGATGGATACTAGTCTAAGGTTAGCGAAGCTGTTAAATCACTTAAAGGACTTAAGTTTTGACACAGTAGCTTTTCAGATGAACAACAAACTGCCTATGACCTTAAAAACCTTATCCACCAGTCAAGAATTGCTAGCGGTTAGAGAAGAGGTACAAAAGCTATCAGAAGAAGACAGCTTGCATGGAAAGGAAGTAGAAAAACTACAGGAAAAAAGCCAAGGACTAACCAAAAATCTACAGCAGTATATGAAGGAAGCAGTAAAGCTGCCTAAAATTGCAGTGGGAAGTACGATAGACACTATTAGAAACTTTATAGAAAAAAGTGGGGAAAAGTTTGGTTTAACAGTAGAAACAAGGAACATAGAAGCAGTACAAGCTTTACTGAAAAACAGTATACCTCTTAACAGAGAAAATATAGCAAAACTTTATGAAACAAATCTTCATGTGGAAAACATCACAGAAAATCTTACTACTGCTGTGGTAGATAGAAGTTTACAAGAGGGTTTAAAGTTAGAGGAACTGGAGGTAAAGGATTTAGCAGAATATGCAGAAAAGCAAGCCATCAAGGAAAACTTGCCTGAGAAAGCAGTACAGCAAGTGGAAACAGAAGCAGCAAAAGAGATAAGCGAAATAGCACAGGAAGCTATGAGAGAAGGATCCATAGAGAGTGACAAGGAACTTCAAGATATAAAAGCTAAAGGCGTTGAACTGGAAGAAATGATATCGGAGAAAGCTTTTGATGCGGGGGAAGAGGCTATAGTAAAACCAGAGATAAAAACCTTTAGCTTAGGTTTGCAAAGGTTGGAGATGTTAGAAAAGCTTGAAAAAATAGAGACAAGTACATTGGTTTTTCAAATGAAAAATCAACTTCCTATAACTATAGAAGCCTTAGAGTTAAGTCAAAAGCTTCTACAGGGAGAGCAGGTAAGCACAGAGATGCTAGAAGGAATTCAACTGCAGTTTCCAGAGGAACTTTCCTTAGGAACGGACATCATCATCAAAAACTATCTAAAAGAAAATGCTTCCCAATTAGGATCTGTAGCAGAGGACAAAAATATTAAAGAAATTATCAGAAGCCTCCTTGCAAATAATTTATCCTTAAACAAGTCAAACTTACAAAGTGTGCATCAATTACAAAAACACCTGACAACCATTAAAGAAGGAATGACAACAGATCTACTTGAAAAGATAGAACAAAAAGAAATGGCCTTAGAGAAAACACCGATAAAGGTACTACGAGACTTTGTAGAGCAGGAAACCTCTCCAAAGCTATTGCAGGAGGGTGGCATCTTTAAAGGTGAAGCATTAAAAGGGTTGCTGCAAAGTATGGAGAACATCACTTACCAGCAGAAAGACAGTATTCTTTCTTTGCTCTTAAAAAATGCTATGCCTATCACATTAAAGGAAGTACAAAATCTTTCCTTCTTTTTAGGCAATCAACAGCAAATAGGAAGTCAGATGAAGGAAATTTTAGAGATGACTGAAAAAAGCTCTAGGAGAGAAATAAAGGAGATTGCTCATAAAATGAGAGAACTGCTTCAAGGGGTAGATGAAACTCTAAAGGTTGGGAAAGTGGAGGGCAATAGGCCTTATGAGGAGTTTGGAAGACTCTTGAAGCAACTGGAAACAAAGGCTTATCTGCTAGATGAGGAAACGAAGATATCCCTGCAGAAAACAGGAGGAAAGCTTTTAGATTCTTTAGAGATTCAAATGAATTTAAACAAAGAAGATACAGTGCTGCAACTGCCTGTAATGATGGGAGATCAACTAAAAAATCTTCAAATTTATGTTATGAAGGATAAAAAAGGCAGTAAAAAAATTGATCCTAGAGATATGTCTATTCTTCTAAACTTTGACACCAATACAATGGGGAACGTGAATGTATATGTAGGCGTAAATTACAAAAGAGTTGTTATGAAGATGGGACTCAACCGCCAAGAGGATCAACAGCTGGTGACAAAACATGAAAATCAGTTGAAGGAGCTTTTACAGGAAATGGGTTATGAACTCAAGGATTTAAGTTTTAGAGTAGAAGAACAACAACACATTTTAACAATGGCGGATGAAATCAATGCTACAGAAAAAAGAAAGAAAAACCTACTGGACGTAAAGATATAGAGGTGTAGTGATGAGAAAAAATCAACTTAAAAAAGCTGTAGCACTACAGTACGACATAGAAAAAGACCGAGTTCCCAAGATTACTGCCGCTGGTAAAGGATATGTTGCTGAAAAAATAATACAAAGAGCAAAAGAAAATGAAGTTCAAGTGTATGAGGACGAAAGGCTGGTGAAGGAGTTGATACAATTTAAAGTGGGTACAGAAATACCACCGGAGCTTTATGAAATTGTAGCACAGGTACTGGTTTTTGTAGAGGGTATTGATAAGGAAAAGGCTGAAAAAGCTAGAATGCAGTAAATGAAGTTGAAGAATCTTAAGTGCAAGGAAAATAAGTACACTTAAGCACAAAGATGTATAATTATTAGGCAATGTTGAGAATAATTTTGTAAAAAAATTAAAGAAAATGAAAGAATAGGACGATAAATGTAATGAGAGTTAAAAGAAATAGTTAAGATATGTTTGGCAATTTTACATAGAGTATTATCAGAGAAAAAATGAGGAGGAATCGGGATGAGAATTAACCACAATATTCCAGCACTAAATGCCCACAGATTATTAAGTAGCAACACAAACGCTTCATCAAAGGTGTTAGAAAGACTATCATCAGGAAAGAAAATTAATAAAGCGGCAGATGATGCGGCAGGTATGGCGATTTCAGAAAAAATGAGGGCTCAGGTACGGGGTTTGAAAAAAGCATCTCAGAATACATTAGATGGTATTTCTTTGATACAAACGGCAGAGGGTGCGATGAACGAAGTACATTCCATGTTGCAGAGGATGAGGGAGCTGGCTGTACAATCTGCTAACGGGACTGTAACCGATGCTGATCGTAGAGCTATTCAAGATGAAATTAATCAGCTAACCTGTGAAGTAAATAGAATCGCCAATGGAACAGAGTTTAATACACGAAATATTTTAAGGGGAAATGAAGCGCCTAACGCTAATACGACGGTACATAGAATGAGTACAGGTGCAGCAGCTACTTTTAATACAAGTCAAGTAAATGATGTAGCAGCTGAATGGAATACTGGAAAAGTAGAGGCGTTAGGAGATGGTGGTACAGGTACTTTTTCTTTTAATGGAGTAACAGTTAACATTAATGCAGCGGCAGCGGCGGCTGGACCAACTGTTGATGCAGCTGCTAAGGTAGTTAATATTACACTAGTAAATGGTTCTACTGGAGATGCAGCAACTGCTGCAGCAATAATAAGTGCATTAAGTGCATATGAAGGTACTGCTGGTACAACAGAACTAGATGGTTTCACTTTTTCTGGTGATGTGAATGGCATTATCATTACTGGGGATGGTTCCCATGGTGTAACTAACAATAATTTAAGAATTTCAGTAACTGGTGATGTCGAAATTGCCAATACTAATATAACCACTCGTGGACAAGTTGCAGGTAAAGCTTTTGTTGACGATGCTGCAGTTGCGGCTTTAGGTGACTTAACTTCACAGCAGTTATCTATATGGATTGATGGAAAAGAAAGAGTTGTTATTTTAAACAAATTAGACGGAACAGCACTAAATGCTACAAAGGATAGTCTTTTAGAAGCTTTCAACAATGCGATGGGAGATTTAGGTCAGGCTATTTGGAATGACAATAACCAAATAGAAATAAAAACAACTTCTATTGGAGGTGGTAGCGAAGTAAAGTTAACAGGTACCACTTTAGTATTAGAAAATTTATTTGGAACATCTGATGCAGATGCTCTTAGGACTACTGGTATACCAGAAAAAGATACAGGTGAAGCAAAGGGAAGCTTCTATTTTAATGATACTCCTGAAATAGGCTCTACATTAACGATTGGTGATGAAAAAATAGAGTTTTTTGACAGTAGAGTAGGACCATATACTGGATCTAATAGACCTATTAATTTATCAAAAACTGATGGTACAACTAAAAATTTAGATGAACTTGTGGCAGAACTAGCAGACCTTGGTATTAACGGAGCTAAGTTATCCCAAGATCCAAATATAAAGGAACGATTAATTGTAACAGCGAATGATACCGGTTTTAAAGGTCAAGCCATTTTCATAGAAGGCACACCTAAAGAATTTGTCACGAATCTTCAAATTGGACCAAATCAAGGACAAGGATTTAGACTATCTGTAGGAGATATTCGAGCTCAGAAATTAGGTATCAGTGCTGCTTCGCCCGAAGGTAACACAGGGGTAAAGGGAGCTGCCTTCAGATCGATTATTGAGGTTACAGATGGTTTATCAGAAGGAGCCATAGAATATGCTATTGACGTTTCTACAGAAGAGAGAGCGACAGCTGCTATAACAGTATATGATGATGCGATTATAAAAGTAGCTAGCCTAAGGGGAGCGCTAGGGGCTATTCAAAATCGGCTAGAATACACTGCTGCGAATCTAGACAATACAACAGAAAACTTAACAGCAGCTCTATCTAGAATTGAAGATGCAGATATGGCGTTGGAAATGTCAGAGTTTACGAAGTTAAACATTTTAATGCAGGCAGGAACTGCAATGCTGGCTCAGGCTAATCAAAGGCCACAGTCTATCCTACAGCTATTAGGAAGCTAATAGGACAACCCACATAGGGGTTAACTTAAGGTAACGATGAAAATGGTTTCTCAAGCTGTCATCCTGAGGGTAGCGAAGGATCTTGAGGATGATAAACTATTGATTAAGTTACGATTAAAATATAAGATATAAATACAAAAGAGCCAGAGGTTAAAGTTGTTCTCAACTTTAACCTTAAGCTTAATTTGGGGTGAATACATTGATAGAAAAAGAATATCTTGCTAATCGTGTAGCTAATGCTAATGAAGCGGAATTAGTAGCTATATTATATGAAGGCTTAATAGATACTTTTGAAGACAATATAGATTATTTAAGAATAGGGGCTTATGGGAAGCTAAATACTAGTTCTCAAAAAGCCAGAGAGATTTTAGCAGAACTTTTATCTACAATACAGGGAAACTCACAAATTGCCAACAACCTAAAAAGTATCTATGTCTATGTAAATCAGTTGATAACAGAGGCTGAAATCAGCAAAGATGTAGAAAAACTCCAACTAGCCATCAAAGTGATTACACCACTTTATGAAGGGTGGAAGGAATTGGGTGAAAAAGAAGGAGGTCAAGGAACAAGTACACCTCCTCAAGGGCCTAAAATTGTGGCAGGTATGACCTATGGAAAAGGACAGCTAAATGACTATGTTGTCAACAACGGAAAAGAGTGGCAAAAAGGATAATAACAACATCACTTTAGTAATAAGTTTACTAAGGTGGTGTTTTTTTAATTTCAAGATCCTTCGCTATGCTCAGGATGACAAACTGAGGGGAGTCATGGGAACTGTCCCCGTGGCGTAGCGTGCTTTGACAAAAGCAGGGAAAAGTAGTAAGCTATTGAACTGGGAAAGTGCACATTTTGATAGTGTAATCGACATATATTAATTTTGCTTAAATAAGGCAGAACTGTAGAATACTAATAAAATACTGAAAAATAATAAACTAGTTCAGCTAAAGACGAACAAAAAAACTATGATAGCTGTGAGGAGTAGGATAAATGTTAAAAATATTTCAATACGTTGGAGAATATATGACAAAGTGGTTGATTGTGGCTACATTGATGGGGATTGGAGGAGGTTTGGCGGCTGTAGCTTTAAGATTTTCTATAGACTTTGTAACAGGAGTTAGTTATATGCTGCCTATGTGGATTGCCCCAGTTATAGGAGGACTTTTGGTATCTTTGTTGTATAAATGGGATAAAAACGCTGCAGGCTTTGGTACGGATAAATATATTTATGCTGTAAACAAAAAAAATAGCCCTCTACCCTTTAGGATGCTATTTAGTAAACTGATTGCTACTGCTATTACTTTAGGTTTTCAAGGCAGTGGAGGGGTGGAAGGCCCTATGTTGGTGATCGGAGGAAGTATTGCCAGCGGTATCACAAGGCTTAAAGGATGGAAAAATTATTTTTGTGACGAAGATTGCAGAATTTTAGCCATATGTGGAGCAGCTGGAGCTATCGGAGCTATTTTTCGTTCGCCTTTGGGTGGAGGGATTTTTGTCGTAGAAATACTATATAAATCTTCTTTGCACTATGCAGACCTTTTTCCTGCCATGTTATCCTCCACCATGGGATTTGTAATATATAGCATGATTGCTAAAGCTACACCGATGTTTGTTATTCCAAACTATTTGCCCAATGTATGGAATGTGCCTTCTTTTATCGTGGCAGGGATTACGGCAGGATTAGCATCCCTTTTGTTTATGGGAATTTTTCGGCAGACTAGCAACTTTTTTCAGAAATTACCATTTAAAAGTATCCATCCTGCTATAGGAGGATTGGTCACTGGTATCATTCTTATTTTCCTTCCAGATGTGGCGGCCACAGGAACCAATGTGATTCAAGATATGATTGATGGCGTTTTCCCAATAACCTTGCTGCTTTTATTACTAATTGGTAAAATTGTAGCTACTTCCTTTACGGTGACTTCAGGAGGAAGTGCTGGCTTAGTCATTCCTGCTCTTTTTATAGGTGCTGTCAGTGGCAATTTCATTTCAGCGGCTATAGGAGATGGGGGCGTTGGATTATCGGCTTCTTTGGTAATTACAGGTATGGCGGCCAGTTTGGCATCCGTTGCCAATGTCCCTATTGCAGCGGCTATTATGTTGGTGGAGATGGTGGGATTAAAACTAGGGGTACCTGCTACACTAGGTAGTATTATAGGCTATGCCCTAGGACATAGCCAAGTAATCTACGGGGTCACTTCTCCAGACCATTGGCAGTTTGAAGAGGTAAAACAATGGAGAAAAAATGATATTAATAAAAAAGATCACTAATAAAGGAAGAGTGCTGAGACCTTAAAAGAAAAATAAGGATAAAATAAAGGAATTAGAAATAACTAAGAAGAATAATAAAAAGAAGAAAGACTTTAAAATAAAATTAGGAGAGATTACGAGAATGAAGCTAATAAATCAGTTGGCAAAAGAGTTTAATATTAAAACCAGTCAAGTTGAAGAAACTATAAAGTTGATAGATGAAGGCAATACCATACCTTTTATTGCAAGATATAGAAAGGAAATGACGGGAGGGCTAAGTGATGAGGTTCTAAGGGACTTACACGAGCGACTTGTATATTTAAGAAACTTGGAATCAAGAAAAGAAGAAGTAATAAGATTGATTGATGAACAGGGAAAGCTGACAGAAGAATTAAAAAAGGAAATATTGACGGCGGAGGTGCTTCAAAAAATTGAAGACTTGTACAGGCCCTTTAGACCTAAGAGAAGGACCAGGGCTACGGTTGCAAAGGAAAAAGGTTTAGAGCCTCTGGCAGAGGTAATCTTAACACAGGAAATTTCACATGGAACAATTGAAGACATAGCCCAGCCCTTCATTAATGAGGCATTAGAAGTCATGAGTATTGAAGATGCTATAAATGGGGCTAAGGATATTATCGCTGAAATTATATCAGATGATGCCCAATATAGAGAAAAAATAAGAGAGATGAACTTAAGAAAAGCTGTGATTCATAGCGAAGCGGTAGATAAAGAAGAGAAAACAGTTTATGAGATGTACTATGGTTTTAGTGAAGGGGTAAATAAGATAGCCAACCATAGAATCTTAGCTTTGAATAGAGGAGAAAAAGAAAAAAAGTTAAAGGCAAAACTGCTAAGCCCAGAAGAAGAAGTGATGACATACTTAATAGAAGAGGTGATTGCCAACAAGAAAGGTATCACTGTACCAGTAATAAAGGAAGCCATCGAAGATGCATATAAGCGTTTAATAGCTCCCTCTATGGAAAGGGAAATCAGAAACATTCTTACAGAAAGAGCGGAAGAAGAAGCAATAAAGGTTTTCGGAAAAAACACTAAGCCACTGCTTTTAATTCCTCCAGTGAAGGATATGAGGGTTTTAGCCATAGACCCAAGCTATAGGACAGGATGCAAGATTGCTGTACTAGATGAAACAGGAAAGCTATTGGACTATACTACTATTTATCCCAATGCACCTCAAAATAAGGTAGAAGAAGCGAAAAAAGTATTAAAGGAACTTATAGATAAATATAAAATCGATATCATACCAATAGGAAATGGTACTGCCTCTAGGGAAACTGAGTTTCTTGTAGCGGAGCTTATAAAAGAAATTGATCAGAAGGTATATTATACCATTGTAAGTGAAGCAGGTGCATCTGTATATTCAGCTTCTAAGCTGGCGACAGAAGAGTATCCCGACATAGATGTATCTATCCGAGGTGCTATTTCTATAGGACGTAGACTACAGGATCCGCTGGCAGAACTAGTGAAAATTGACCCTAAGAGTATTGGTGTAGGGCAGTATCAGCATGATTTAAATCAAAGTAAGCTGGGAGAAACGTTGAAAAATGTGGTTGAAGATTGTGTAAATAGTGTAGGCGTAGATTTAAATACAGCTACCCCCTCTTTGCTACAATATGTAGCGGGGATTTCCTCTACTGTTGCTAAAAATGTTGTACAGTATAGAGAAGAGAACGGGAAGTTTAGCAATAGACTTCAACTAAAAAAGGTTAAAAGACTAGGAGATAAAGTGTTCCAGCAGTGTGCAGGCTTCTTAAGAATCTCTCATGGAGATAATCCCCTAGATAATACTGCTGTTCATCCTGAATCTTATGAAACCACAATGAAGTTGATAAAAAAGCTAGGGTATAGCAAAGAAGATATACAGGCAGGCAAGCTTAGAAGTATTGAAGAAAAAATATCAGAGGGGAACACTAAATTAAAAGATTTGGCAGAGGAGTTAGAAGTAGGACTACCTACTTTAAAGGATATTATCCAAGAAATAAAAAAGCCCGGTAGAGACCCAAGAGAGGAAATGCCCAAGCCTATCTTTAGGAGTGATGTTCTAAAGATGGAGGATTTAAAGGTAGATATGGTTATGACCGGTACAGTAAGAAATGTTGTTGATTTTGGTGCTTTTGTAGACATCGGGGTAAAGCAGGATGGTCTTGTGCACGTTTCTGAATTAAGCAACAAGTTTGTGAAAAACCCAATGGAGATAATTTCTGTAGGAGATGAGGTAGAGGTAAAAATTATTGGTTTAGATGTAGAACGAGGAAAGATTTCTCTTAGTATAAAGCAGGTGCAAAATCTATAAAGAAGGGTTGATTTTAAGGCTACTTGGAGGGGGGCATAGATTTTGTCTGAATTTATTTATCAAATTAAGAATCTAACATATCATAATTCAGATGGATATATAGATAATATAAACTTAAATTTAGGCTTTAAACAGGTACATGTCTTAATAGTAAAAAACAGCTCTGAACAAAGTGTTTTTATACATTCTTTAAAGGCATTTGAAGAAGATATTCAAGGAAAGATACTGTTTAAAGGCAAAAGAATGGATGGAAGTTTACTTAATAAAAGTGATATAGTATTTTTACATCAAAAACCAGTATTGGTAAACAACCTTTCAGTAGCTGAGAATCTTTCTTTAACCAATATACCCAAAAGAAAAATTTTCCCTTTGATTAACTGGAAAAAGCTTAAGAAAACCGCTCAAGAAACTTTAGATCGGCTGAACTTTGAACTGAACCATAATACAAAGGTGGGTAATTTATCAAGAGAAAATAAAAAAATTGTATATATAGCTCAAGTGTTTATGAAGAATCCACAGGTGATTATTATGCACGAACCTACGGAAGGACTATCAGCACACAATGTTTCTAAGTTATATAGAATCATCCAAGACTATAAAGAAAATGGCGGCAGCGTTATTTACATTACAAAACAGTGGGAAGAGGCTTTGAAGCTTGGGGATCAGATTTCAGTCTTATCAAAGGGAAGCATTAGCGGAGAGCTTTCGGCAGACATGGCAAAAAAAGATCCTCAAACACTGTTGAATATATTAGAGGACTATAAATATAAAGGAAGTCGTGAAGATAAAGACGAAGGTACTCAGAGTGTTTTGGATGCAGTTTTTAAGGCAGCAGAATTTTTAACATCAGAATATGAACTCAAGGATGTTTTACGGCTATTGGCAAAGGAAGTAACCAAAGTCATGAATGCAGATGGATGTGTGATTGATTTAATTGATGAAAGTACTAGTACAATTATAGACACCTTAGAGTTTAAAACCAGAAAAGAATTTCAAACTCAGCTAAAGAAAGAAGCTATCATAAAGATAGCACAGCAAGGTGATATCTATTATTCCAACCAACAGGACAGGGTGTTTAACTCTTTGTTTGAAAAAATGAATGACATCAAGACGATTATTTGTATTCCAGTTTTGATTAGATCTCAAATAACAGGCATCATTCAGATTTATTATGAAGACTTTTATGTTTATTCCAAAGAGGAGTCTAAGTATTTATCAGCTTTTGCAAGACATGCAGCTATAGCTATTGAGAGTACAAGGTTAATGGGACGGTCAGCTTTATTGCAGGAGAGTCACCACCGGATTAAGAACAATCTTCAATCCATTGTAGGTTTAATTTCTTTACAAAAGAGGTTTATTGATAAAAATCCTCAAAAATCTATAGATGACATATTAGACAACATTACTTCACGGGTGAAAAGCATAGCTGCTGTTCATGATCTTTTATCTAGGGATAAATTAGGGAGAAGTATTATTAATGTAAAAAAAATCATTGAAGTTATTGTGGATTTTATTAATATTGATACTAAAATAGCTATTTACTTAGACTTAGATAACATATTTATTCCTTATAGTAAAGCTTCATCTATAGCTTTAATCATCAATGAGTTGGTGTTGAACTGTTTGAAGCATGCTTTTTTAGGAAGGGATACGGGAACAATTCATATTCAATGTAAACGTTTCAATGAAGATGTTTTCTTGTTAGTTAAAGACAATGGTGTAGGTTTGGCAGAAAAATTTGATTTAAGCAAATTAGACAGCTTAGGACTATCTATTGTACATGCCATTGTTACCAATGAATTTCATGGTAAAATGGACTTTAATAATGAAGATGGGACCGAAGTTAAAATTACGCTGCCGGATCAGAAAATTCTTTTAAAGTGATCAAGTGCCACAAGATCAAACAATTATGAAAGGATTAGAATTAAGTAATGACCTAAGAGGCACTGTATGTTGTGAATTGGAGGGGAAAATATGGGAAAACCATTGAGAATTTTGGTGGCTGAAGACGAGTATTTATGTCTAATGGGCTTAAAGTCTAACATTGAAGAATTAGGTCATCAAGTAGTAGCAGAAGCTACTGATGGTATGAAGGCTGTGGAGCTAGCTATAGAAAAAAAGCCTGACCTTGTGATCATGGACATTAATATGCCTATCTTAGACGGTATTGAAGCAATTAAGAAGATGAACGAAGTATTATTTATTCCTAGTATCATCGTAAGTGGCTATCATGATGAAAATCTTATTAAAAGAGCTACCAAAGAAGGTGTGCTTTATTATTTGATAAAGCCGATTGATATAAGAGATATCAAAGTAGCAATAAACATCACTTTAGCTAGATTTGAGGAATTTACAAAGCTGCAGGATGAGCTTAAGGATACAAAAAAAGCTTTGGAAGCTCGAAAGTATATTGAGAGGGCGAAGGGGATTTTGATGGATCGTATGGATTTAAAGGAGCCGGAAGCCATGAAAAGATTACAAAAAATGAGTAGAGATCATAATAAAAAGTTAGTAGAAGTAGCTAAAGAAGTTATTGAAGCGGATAAGCTTTTTGAATTTGAGTAGTATTTCATCTTAAATAAAAGCAGATACAATTTATAAACGGAGTCAATATATATCGTTAAATAAAAAACGAAACTTGACTACCAAATACAAAAATATTATAATAAATACAAAGTTACTGAAAATTTGAAAAGTTAACTTACATGAATAGTTATATGCTTATGGATGGCATAGACTTACTTAAATCATGTTTTACGCTATTGGATTTTGGATGAAAGTATACTACAATAAAATATATTAGGAATTTTATGTCTACGGTTGATATAGGATTTCTTTAAGGCTATGGGTGCCTTGTTTGCGTATTGCTTTAGGTTTATATAATTGCTATACGTATAATGAGGTACCCTTTTTTGTCTTTTTTAAGAAAGCCCCAATAAGATACAAGGGTACAAGATAATATATAGATAGAAAACAGTAGATAACCAGAAAAATAAAGCAAGTTTGAGAGGGGGTTTTTGAGAAATCTAAAAGTTCTTTAAAACACGATATAGAACAAGGGGGTGAGGGTGTCTGATCATAGAGGGTAATATGTTTTGTAGATGAGGAAATCGTTTCGAAATTGAATAAAATTAGAAAAGGGGAGAAATTCAATGAGTAAGAAGTCGATTGCTTTATTATTAGTATTACTTATGTCAATTATGGTATTTGCTATAGGATGTAGCGGGGGAAATGTAGATGTAGATGGGGACGCTGAAGCAGGTGAAAATGCAGGGGGTACAGGTGAGCAGTTAGTAATTGGTATGGCTTTTCAAGATATGAACAATCCATACTTTATAACAATGCATGAGGCATTTGAAGAGGCGGCAAAGTCAATAGGAGCTAGAGCTATTGTTACTGATGCACGTCATGATGTAGGTAAACAAACAAATGACATAGAAGATATGATTCAGCAGGGAATTGATATTCTGTTATTAAACCCAGCTGATAGTGCAGGGATAGAGACAGCAGTTATTGCTGCTAAAAATGCAGGGATTATTGTTGTAGCAGTTGATGCACAAGCCAATGGACCGATTGATTCTTTTGTAGGTTCTAGAAACTATGATGCAGGTTACTTAGCAGGTAAAAAGATGGCAGAAGACTTAGGGGGAACAGGGAAAGTAGCGATTCTTGATGGTATTCCAGTTGTACCTATCTTAGAGAGGGTTGCTGGTTTTAAGGATGCTGTTGCTGAATACCCAGGGATTGAAATTGTAGATACCCAAAATGGTAGACAAGAAAGAAGTGTGGCTATGGATGTTACAGAGAACATGTTGCAGGCACATGCTGACCTAGATGCCATCTTCAGCGTAAATGATGGGGGAGCATTAGGTACTCTTGCAGCTATTGAAGCTTCTGGACGTGATGTATGGATTTATAGTGTAGATGGACATCCAGAAGTAATCGAAGCTATCTTAGAAGACGGTGTTTTCAAAGCTACTACTGCTCAATTCCCACGTGACCAAGTAAGAATTGGACTTGGAATGGCTTTAGCTAAACTATGGGGAGCTGAAG
The DNA here is from genome assembly GCF_001042715.1 of Clostridium aceticum. Taxonomy (NCBI): domain Bacteria; kingdom Bacillati; phylum Bacillota; class Clostridia; order Peptostreptococcales; family Natronincolaceae; genus Andreesenella; species Andreesenella acetica. The sequence goes on from NZ_CP009687.1 coordinate 344,780, forward strand.
TTGTACCAGAAGTAGTACCTATCGATGTTGAGTTACAAACCATCGAGAATGCTGGAGGATTTAGCTGGTAATATATTTCTTTGACTTCAGTTTTAATATGCGGGGCCTAGTGTTTCAGGAAGCATGATTCGTATATTAAAATTTATAGACATACTTTAATATATTGAAGCGCTCCAACAAAAAGGAGCGCTTCAATAAACACAGTGGGGCTCATAGAAAGGAAAGTGATATAAGTGGATAAGATTTTAGAAATTCAAAATATAACTAGAGAATTTCCTGGAGTTCGAGCACTTAATGGTGTAAGTTTTGATATAAGACGGGGGGAAGTGCATGCCTTAGTAGGAGAAAATGGTGCTGGTAAGTCAACTTTAATGAAGATTTTATCAGGTGTTTATAGACCTACTACCGGCAGAATCTTATTCAATGGTCAAGAAGTTAATTTTACAAATCCAAAACAAGCACAACAGCTGGGAATCAGTATTATTCATCAAGAGTTTAGTTTAATTCCCTACCTAAGTGCTGTTGAAAACATTTTTTTAGGTCGAGAACTTAAAAAAAGCGGCGGACTTTTAGATAAAAAAAGAATGAAAAAAGAGGCAAGTGAGGTACTGGAAAGATTAAATGCAGAGATTGATTTAGACAAACCAGTGGCTAGATTGAGTGTTGCTAATCAACAATTTATTGAAATTGCTAAGGCGATTGCCATAGATACAAAGATATTGATTTTTGATGAACCTACAGCCAGTTTAACGGGTAATGAAATAGATAAGTTATTTGAATTAATAGCTACGCTTAAAGAAAATGGTGTGACGATGATTTATATTTCCCATCATCTAGATGAGATTTTTAAAATTGCGGATCGGATGACCTGCTTAAGAGATGGTGAATGGGTTGCAACAAAGGATATAACAGAATGCACAAAGCAAGATATTGTAAAAATGATGGTAGGAAGAGAGATCATTAATAGTTTTCCACAGAAACCCTCATGGGAAAATAAAGAAGCTGATATTTTGCTGGAAGTGAAAAAGCTGAAAAACAGCATCGTTAATGATGTAAGCTTTCACCTAAAAAAGGGAGAAATTTTAGGGATTGCTGGATTGGTGGGGGCAGGAAGAACAGAAACCATAAGAGCATTAATTGGTGCTGATGGTGTAGAAGAAAAGGAAGTTTATTTAAAAGGAAAAAAGGTAGAGATTAAGTCTCCTGCTGAAGCCTTAGATCATGGCATTGGCTTGATTCCAGAGAGTAGAAAGACCCAAGGATTAGTTTTAGATATGTGCGTTAAAAACAATATTACACTGTCCATATTGAAAAAGATTGCAGGCAATTATGGCTTTATTAATAAAAAGAAGGAACAAAGTCTTGTTGAAGAATCCATCGAAAACCTACTGATAAAGACACCTCACATGAGGCAAAAGGTGAAGAATTTAAGTGGAGGTAATCAACAAAAAGTAGTGTTAGCAAAATGGTTAAGTACTGAATGTGAAATACTAATTTTCGACGAACCTACCCGGGGAATTGATGTGGGAGCAAAAGAAGAAATTTATAAATTAATACGCAATCTAGCAGATAAAGGGATTTCAATTATTATGATTTCCTCTGAACTACCAGAGGTGCTTGGAATGAGCGATAGGATTGTTGTTATGTACAAAGGAAAAGTGATATCAGAAATTGACGGAACAACAGCTACTTCAGAAGAAGTGATGTATTATGCAACAGGAGGTGTTGGCAATGAGTCAAATCAATACTCAAAAAACTGAAACGAAAAATAATAAGCCTTCTTCAAAGCTGAAGGAATTATTTGAAAATCAAGAAATGCTAACTTTGGTGGGGTTCTTAGGTTTATGTATATTTATGGCTATCATCAGTGAGCAATTTTTAACCACATCTAATTTAGTAAACGTAGCAAGACAAGTATCTATTAATGGAATTTTAGCTGTAGGAATGACCTTTGTCATTTTAACTGGCGGCATTGATCTTTCTGTTGGTTCAGTGATGGCCTTTACAGGCACCATTATGGCGGGCATGATGATTAACTCTGGCTTACCTCCTACAGTGGCAGTGATTATTGGTATTGCACTTGGTGCTTTTATTGGGTATCTAAACGGTATTTTTGTAGCCTATGCTAAGATCCCCGCCATCATTGTTACGCTGGCTATGATGGAGATTCCAAGAGGATTGGCTTTATTATATACAGGAGGATATCCCTTGTCTGGTTTACCAAGATCCTTTGCTTTTATAGGAAGAGGATATATTTTAGGTATTCCTATGCCTGTAGTGATTATGATCATTGTTTATATTTTAGCTTATGTGATTCTAAATCATTTACCACTGGGAAGATATATTTATGCTATCGGAGGAAATGAAGAAGCAGTTCGTTTATCAGGTGTTAAGGTAAAGAGATATAAGATTATAGCTTACCTTATAAGCGGATTTACTGCTAGTATTAGTGGTATTATTTTAACCTCTAGGCTTATGTCTGGTCAGCCAATGGCAGGGGTGGGATTTGAATTGGATGCTATCGCAGCGGTTGTACTGGGAGGAACAGATATTGCTGGTGGCCGTGGACATATACTAGGAACTTTATTAGGAGCCCTGTTGATGGGGGTTTTAAGTAATGGTTTAAACCTTATGGGGGTATCTCCTTATGTTCAGAGGGTTTTCAAGGGATTAATTATTCTTGTGGCAATCTATTATAGTACTAGACGAAAGTCAGACTAAAATTTCTATATAAGCAGCTAAAAGCAACTATAAATAAACTATTTATAAGGGGAGAGGATGTTATGACAAATTTATCAGGTAAAATGAAGGCTGTTGTATGCTATGGTCCAGAGGACTATCGAGTAGAAGAGGTTCCCGTACCAAAGATCGGGAAGGAAGAAGTGCTAATTAAAGTTGAAGCTTGTGGCGTTTGCGGTAGTGATGTAAAGGCTTACTATGGTTCTGATATGTACTGGGCTGGGGAAGATCCTTGGCTAAAGGCTCCAGTTATACCTGGACATGAATTTTATGGTGTGGTTGTAGAGCTGGGAGAAGGTGCAGCAGAAAAATTTGAGTTAAAAGTGGGTGACAGGGTAACAGCAGATCAAATTAATCCCTGCGGCAAATGTCGTTTTTGTCAAACAGGAAAATATTGGATGTGCGAAGTACATAATATCTATGGTTTCCAAAAAGATGTTGCTGAAGGTGCAATGGCAGAATATATGAAATTCAGTAGCACATCAAAGATTCATAAAATTACTGATGGTGTCACACCAGAGGAAGCCAGCTTAATTGAACCAATGGGCTGTGCAATTCATACAGTACAAAGAGCCAATATTGAGTTTGAAGATGTGGTGGTTATGGCTGGTGCAGGAACTTTAGGCTTATGTATGATACAGTTAATTGCCTTAAAAACTCCGAAAAAGCTGATTGTATTGGATGTAAATGAAAAAAGGTTAGAAATGGCTAAAAAGTTTGGCGCAGATATTTGTATCAATCCTAAGGAAGAAGATGCGGTTAAAAAGGTTAAGGAACTAACTGACGGATATGGATGCGATGTATATATCGAAGCAACTGGTTCTCCTATAGGGGTAACGCAAGGGCTGGAGATGGTGAGAAAACTAGGAAGATTTATAGAGTTTAGTGTATTTGGTAAAGAGACTACCACCGACTGGAGTGTGATTGGGGATAGAAAGGAACTAGATATAAGAGGCTCTCACTTATCTCCATATACCTATCCGATTGCCATAGATTTGTTTGAGCGTAAGCTAGTGACTGCTGAGGGAATTGTTACACATAGTTACAAACTAGAAGATTTTGTAGAAGCTTTCCAAAAGGCTCAAATGCCAGATGCTATAAAGGTTTTATTAAAACCATAACGGGATAAAGGAGTTGAAAAGATGGCGTATCTAATCGGAGTAGATATAGGAACTCAAGGTACAAAGGCTGTTTTAATAAATCCATCAGGTAAGGTTTTAGCCCATAGCTACAGAGGTTATGATGTTGAAACGCCAAAGCCTTCATGGGCGCAGCAATGGCCAGAACCATGGGAGGAGGCTACTTGCGCTACCATCAAGGAAGTCGTGGAGAAATCTAAGGTTGGAGCAGAGAATATCAAAGGGGTAGCTATAAGTAGTTTATACGGAGGATCTGGCATCCCTGTGGATCAGGACATGAAACCATTGGCTCCCTGCTTAATCTGGATGGATCGACGGGCAGAAGCGGAAGTAAAGTGGGTAGAAGAGAATATTGATCTTGATGAACTCTTTCAAGTAACTGGAAACTCTGTAAATTCTTACTTCGGCTTTACTAAAATCTTGTGGATGAAGAATAACCTAGATATCTGGGACAAAATACAATACTTCCTGCCTCCAGCACCTTATCTAGTTTATAAGCTCACTGGAGAGGTGGCTGTAGACTATTCTTCAGCAGGAAATATTGGAGGGGTATTCAACCTAAAGGAAAGAACATGGTCTAAGGATATGATAGAAAAACTAGGTATTCCTTTAGAATTTTTTCCTCAACGTCTGGTAGAATGTACCGAAATTGTTGGAGGAATTACAAAGGAGGCGGCTATAAAAACTGGCTTGAAGGTGGACACACCAGTAATCTGTGGTGGTGTGGATGCACCTGTGGCTACTTTAGGTGCAGGTGCCTTCAGTGAAGGAAATCATGTGGCTATGACAGGGACCTCCATGTGCTGGGGCTTTATTACCAATAAGCCGAACCTTTCTCCAAAGCTAGTAAGTATGCCCCATACGATTGATTCAAAGGAGATTATCTATACCTTTGGAGGTGCAGCTACTGCTGGAGCTGTGGTGCGATGGTTTAGAGATATCTTCGGGGCTCAGGAAATGGCGGCAGAGGAGAGTCTAGGTATTAATGCTTATACACTGCTAGAATTAAAGGCCAAGGATGTACCTGCTGGGTCAGAAGGTTTATTAGTACTTCCCTATTTCATGGGGGAACGAAGTCCAATATGGGATAGCAATGCCAGAGGTACGATTCTTGGATTAAGTTTATTTCATAACAAAGCCCATCTATATAAAGCCTTTATGGAGGGTGTGGCTTATTCTTTACGGCATAACATGGAAATGGTAGCCGAAACCGATGCAGTACTAGACCGAGAAACGATTCTTGTTGGAGGAGGTTCAAAATCTACGATTTGGCCGCAAATTTATGCTGATGTTACAGGACGTCCTGTAAGAATCATAAAAAATGATGTAGAGGCTCCCTTAGGAGACGCACTATTAGCAGGATTGGCTACTGGTGTTATTAAGGACCCGGGAGTGATAACTACATGGTTGGATTTTGAAGATACCATTGAACCCAATTTGGAAAACACCAAAAAGTATGATAAGTACTATGAACAATATAAGCAGGTATATCTAAACTTAAAAGAAAATATGATGGCCCTTAATCAAATAGGGAAAGAGTAAAGTTTTATTTCATGCTTAGTTAAGGAGGGTCAAGGATTGTTAAAAAAATTGAAGGAACAAGTATTACAAGGGAACTTAGAGCTGCCAAAACGCAACCTTGTCACCTATACTTGGGGCAATGTAAGCGGGATTGATAGGGATAAAGGACTGGTTGTTATTAAACCCAGTGGTGTGCCTTACGAAGAAATGACATTGAAGGATCTTGTTGTGGTAGATTTGGAGGGAAATCAGGTGGAAGGAGATATGAAACCTTCCTCTGATACCCCTACCCACTTAGTACTTTACAAAGCTTTTCCTGACATTGGGGGTGTAGTGCATACCCATTCTCATTGGAGCACAGTTTGGGCTCAGATGGGAAAAGGGGTTCCGGTCTTAGGGACGACCCATGCCGACTACTTTTATGGTGAAATACCCTGTACAAGAAAAATGACATTACAGGAAATAGAAGGAGACTATGAAGAAGAAACAGGAAAGGTAATTATTGAAAAACTTATAGACAAAAATCCTAATTATTTTCCTGGAGTACTTGTAAAAAACCACGGTCCCTTCTCTTGGGGGAAAGATCCTCAAAAGGCAGTGGAGAATGCAGTAATTATGGAAGAAATAGCTAAGTTAGCTTATTATACATTATCTTTTTCACCAGATACTGAAGCCATCAGCGATGGTCTATTAGATAAACACTTCCTAAGAAAACATGGAAAAAATGCTTACTATGGACAGGGATGAATTAGGAGTGAACAATATGAAGTATAAGTTAGTAGTACTTGATATGGATGGAACACTACTGGATGATCATCATCAAGTATCGGAAAAAAATAAAAGAATCATCCAGCACTTCAGTAAAGAAGGAATACAATTTATTTTGGCCAGTGGCAGACCTTATGCATCTTTATATCCTTATGTAAAAGATTTGGGCTTACAGTTACCTGTGATTGCTGCCAACGGTGCTGTAGTAAAATGCCCTTTAACCAATAAAACTCATTACGCATCTGTTGTTCCTTTAGAATTAGCACAGGAAATTTTAAATTATGGTAAAGCCTATGGGTATTCCATTAGCTGCTATTTCGAAGACGAAGTTATTACCTTTGATGAAGAGATGGTTAAGGTACACTGGGAGCTTGAAAAGCTTAAAGCTAAAATGATGGATAAGTTTTCAGTAGAAAAGGCTCCAAACAAGATCATTTACTCTGCTGCACCTCGAAGGATTGAAGAGGCTTTTAAATTCTTGGCAAATGAATACGCTGAAAGATTATATATCACTTGCTCTGCAGATATTTATCTAGATGTAATGAACTTAGGAACATCTAAAGGAAAGGCTTTAAGCTATATAATGCATCAAATGAATATATCTTCCAGTGAAGTAATGGTGATAGGAAATAACTTTAATGATTTAGCGATGTTTGAGGTGGCAGGCTTGGCTGTGGCGATGGACAATTCACCGGAGGAAGTAAAGCATCAAAGTGGTTTTGTTACCAAATCTAATACAGAAGACGGTGTTGCTTACGCATTAGAAAAGTTAATTACAAGCGATTCTCCCCCCTTTATAGTACCCGGTTTGTCTTTAGACAAATCGGGTATATTATTTTTATAACCAATAGGAAATTATAAACTTTATAAATTATGGATAAGTTATAATTTCCGTTATTGGTTTCAACAAAGTCGTCCTTTAAATCTTCCAAAGGAAGACTTTGTTCTAAACCATAATTTGTCATCCTGAGGGGAGCAAAGTTCCTAGTTATTCCAAGATCCTTCGCTACGCCCAGGATGACAGTTCGGCAGAAATTTAGAAATAATTGTATTAAGTTAACGCTTATGATGATCGTATAAAGAATACTGGAATAAAATAGAACAATACGTATTTATTGGCTTTTATGCTAGGAATATTTTTGGTAGAATGAGATTAGTATACATATAAGTCTGATAAATAGAACAGATCAAAGGAGAGAAGCATAAGTGACCGAAGAAGAAGTAAAGAAGCTGAAGACCTATAGGTGGTATGTATGGGGTTTACTGGTGATAGCATATGTTATTGTATTTTTTCATAGATTAGCTATAGCCGTAGTTAGAGAGGAATTGGTAGAGGCATTTGAGATTACCAGTACGACTTTTGCTAATTTAGGTTCTGCTTATTTTTATCCCTATATGGTGATGCAAATTCCTTCAGGAATCTTAGCTGATTCACTAGGTGCCAGAAAGACAGTAACTTTGGGTACCCTGGGAGCGGCGGTAGGTTCTATTCTATTTGGGTATGCTCCGACAATAGCCATAGCTTTTATAGGAAGAATTTTAGTGGGAATAGGGGTATCGGTAGTGTTTATAGCTATTTTAAAGGTACAATCCCAGTGGTTTTTTGAAAGAGAATTTGCTACTATGTCAGGAATCACCGCTTTTGTAGGAAACTTAGGGGGAGCTTTTGCTCAGACACCCCTTGCTATGCTGGTAGCATATTTTACATGGAGAAGTACTTTTGTGGCTGTCGGTATTATTAGTGGAGTAGTTGCTTTACTATGCTATTTGATTGTAAGAGATTCTCCAAAGGATATGGGTCTGCCTACTATTGAAAGTGTTGAAGGTAAGAAAAGACAGACAATGAAGGTACCACCCTTAGGAGAAGGGCTTATAAAGGTCTTGTTGAACAAAAGAACTTGGCCGCCTTTCCTTGCTTTTACTGGTTTTTTTGGCGCCTTTATGGCATTAACCGGTACTTGGGGACCTAGTTACTTGATAGAGGTGTATGGTTTTCCACGACAGATTGCTCCAAACTACACAACGGTAGCAATACTAGGGCTATCTTTAGGCTGTGCTGTCATAGGGAAGATTTCAGATGTTATGAGAAGTAGAAAGTTACCTATGCTGGTTTTCGGTGGGATTTATGTGGTTACTTGGGGAATACTGGTTTTTGTAGGAGGGGGGAAGCCGCCAGTAGAAATATTGTATCCTTTATTTTTTATTATGGGTGTTGGGTGTTCGACTTTTGTGTTAGGTTGGGCATGTGGGAAGGAAGTGAACCATCCTAGTATTGCAGGAATATCTACCTCAGTTGTAAACATAGGAGGGTTTTTAGGAGCTGCTATACTACCACCAATTTTAGGAAGAATTTTTGATCGCTATCATGATGTATTAGAAGCAACAGTTTTGTTTCAAAAAGCTTTTATGTACTGCTTTATTTTTGCAGCAGTAGGATTTGTATTTATTTTCTTTGTAAAAGAAACTCACTGTAAAAATATATATAAAGAAAGTAAGTAAAACAATATTTTTTGAAACTTTTTTCAAAGTAAAGTCGTCTAATAATAAGTCAGGTAGAGAAAATTTTGGTAAAAGGGGTTTTATCATGGAAACAATGCCTTTAAAGGTTGTGATCTTCAACGCTATACCGGAGGCAATGCTACTGATTTATTTGGGATTGATCTTAGTAGGAATAAGACCAGATAAAAGGCGGGTCTTCATCGCAGGAATTTTTCAGGGGGCTGTTTGTTATTATGTCAGAAAAGATTTTGATTTTGGTATCCATATTTTATTGCAATACTTTTCTTTTGTATTGTTAACATGGTTGATCATAAGGGTTCCCTTTGTGGCTTCACTTATAGCCATGACAGTAGCGATGACGATGGCGATATTATTAGAGAGCACTATAGGGCTGAGTATACCTTACTTTACAGGAATTAGCATCCTAGAAATTATGTCAAGGGAAGGGTTAAGAATGTTGAGCTTCTTGCCTTATCTAGTTGTTTTGATAACCATCACTTATTTCGTTGAAAAGTATAGGTTCACGCTAGAGCAAGAGATTAAAATACTAAAAAAACTAAATGGCAAACTGCATGGTGAGTCAACAAAGTAAGTTGGTTTTTGTTAAGTCTAAAGTGCCGTGGAGTCAAGGTCTCTGTTACTTGATGAAGCAGACAAGCAACAGCTTGATTTCTAAGTCTTAGAAAATATTTGATCAAGTATTGCACTAAATCAAAAAAAGGTGTATAATAAGTTCAATAAAACTACATAAAAATTGTTTCTTCAGGGCAGGGTGAAATTCCCGACCGGCGGTGATAGTCCGCGAGTCGACAGTATTGTCGATTGAACTGGTGAGATTCCAGTACCGACAGTAAAGTCTGGATGGGAGAAGAATAATACAAGAAGTTTTTGTAATGCCGCAACACGCCTGAAGAGTAAATCTTTTGGCGTTTTTTATTTATTAAAAAAATTTCTTTGTATTCTCCTAAATATTTATTTTTATAATTAATTTTTAGGGAGGCGTTATTTATGCAAAATCTAGGAAAAACAGTAAGTTTAAAGAAAAACAAAGTATTTGCCACCACCAACTTAGTGAAGATGTCGGTTTTAGCAGTAATAGCTTATATTTTAATGTTCGTACACTTTCCTCTACCCATCTTTCCAGGGTTCTTGAAAATTGACTTAAGTGATGTACCAGCTTTAATAGGAGGGTTTGCATTAGGACCTATAGCTGGTGTGATGATTACCTTAGTTAAAAATATTTTACACTTCTTAACGAAGACTTCTACTGGTGGTGTAGGGGAATTATCCAACTTCATTGTAGGTACAGCCTACGTAGTACCAGCAGCCATGATTTATCACTTGAAAAAGGATAGAACCCATGCCCTTATAGGTGTGTTAGTAGGAACAGTTGTTATGACCGTTGCAGGAGCATTGTCTAATACCTACTTAATTATTCCTTTTTACTCAAGGATTATGCCGATTGATGCTATTATACGTATGGGAACTGTTGTTAATAGCAGAATTGTAGATGTACCAACCTTAGTACTTTATGGTATTACACCTTTTAATATTTTCAAAGGACTATTAATGGCTTTTACCACTTTATTGATTTATAAAAAAATATCTCCAATTCTTAAAAAATAAGACTGCTGCAGCAGTCTTATTTTTTAGTTGTCTTTTCTTCCTTTAGCATTGGCATTGCTGTTTCTATTATTACCGTTAGAATTTTTTTCCTTTGCAGATACAACTGTATTTTTTGCATCTTCATTTCTTATCTTTTCAATAGATTCTGATGAAATATTTTTTTGAGACGCTCTTTTTTCCTTTACTTTTATATCAATCACCTGTTTCTTTGCCTCTAGATTTTCTCCATCCTCTTTTACTTCTTCTAAAACCTCTTGGATCTCTTCGGTAGTGTAGTTTAAAATTTTAAGCTGTATTTTATCAATATTTTTTTGAATAGCTGGTTTTGCTGGGTCAGCTACTCGATGGTAGACTTTTTCATATTGTTGCAATTTCCTATATAGGTTTTGCAGGAGCTTGTTAAGTACTTCTTCTTTGTTCTTTTTGTCTTCAGCAATCACTGGATCATTTTCCTCTTCATCTAGTTCTTCTAAAATCTCCTCCAGTAGTTCCGCCAGCTCCTCTTCGCTTAATTCTAACTTTTCTACAACGATTAGAAGCTCTTCAAAGGCTTCCTCCATATCTTCTATGTCTACCACAATAACAATATCCTCTTCCTTATGTATACTTTCCGAAGCAAAGGCATAGGCGAAAGAGCCAATTAATAAAGAACCTCCCAAAAATAATGCCAACATTTTTTTCATATGATGTACCTCCCTGTAGTATTTTCTCAACATAGTATACGAAAGATCTTTCATAGAAAAGGTATTCTATAAAAAAATAAGTCAAAAGCACTAAATTATATCTCTTTCATTGGGAATATAAAAAATTTGTCGTATATATGGATAAAAAACTCAATTATGTTAAAATAAAGTATGGAGAGATAGGAATTCGCTCATAATTTGCAAGAAGATATACAAGAATATAATAAAAAGAAAAAGTAAGTAGGTGTATTGATGAAATGTATCAAATCTTTTAATGAACAAGAAACAAAAAACTTAGGAATAAAGCTAGGAAGATTGGTGAAGCCCGGGGATATTCTATGTCTCATAGGAGATTTAGGGGCTGGCAAAACCACTTTTACAAAGGCTTTTGCTATAGGACTGGAGGTAGAAGATGATGTTACCAGTCCTACTTTTACGATTCTACAGGAATACCAAGGGAGAATACCTCTGTACCACTTTGATGTATATCGGATAGAAAATATTAATGAAATGGAAGATATACCTTATGAGGAGTATTTTTATGGCAATGGTGTATGTGTCATTGAATGGGCACATCTGATTCAAGAAGTTTTGCCAAAGGATTATATGAAAATTCAAATAAACTACGTGGATATAGAGCTAAGAGAAATCTGTTTTGAGGCCACCAATGAATATTATAAAAAACTAGTGGAGGAGTTGTTACAACAATGAAAGTACTAGCCTTAGATACTTCATCCATAGTAGCCACTGTAGCTGTTCTAGATGATGAAAAATTGATGGGAGAATATATTATAAACCATAAAAAAACCCATTCTGAAAAACTTATGCCTATGATAGAAGAAATCCTTAAAAGTTGTGAGGTATCTCCCAAAGACATCGATGTATTTGCTGTGGCCTTAGGACCAGGCTCCTTTACAGGGCTTAGAATTGGTTTAGCTACTATAAAGGCAATGGCTCAAGCCTTGGATAAACCAGTAGCAGGGGTTTCTACGTTGGAGGGACTAGCCTTTAACTTAGTACATTGTAAAGGGTTGATTTGTCCGATTATTGATGCACAGCAGGACTTGGTATATACGGGATTATATCAATGGCATCAAGAACTTTCCAAAGTTATGGAGGAAGATGTTGTTTCTATAGAAGATTTACTAGACACTTTAAAAAGTAGAAAAGAAGAAGTAATTTTTCTTGGAGACGCTTTGGAAAAATTTCAAGAGCAGATTACCAGAGAACTAGGTGACTTAGCAATATTTCCGCCAAAGATTGTCACTATGCCAAGGGCTTCTTCCATAGGAGAATTAGCTAGAGAAAAAGTAAAAAAGGGAGAATTGAAAAAGGCATCGGAGGTTCTGCCGGTGTATATGAGAAAGTCCCAAGCAGAAAAGCAGTGGGAAGAGCGAAATAGGGGTTAATGAATGATGGAAAAATTAGTGGTAAGAAAAATGCTGATGAAGGATATTCCTAGTGTAGTAGAAATAGAAAAACAATGTTTTCCTATTCCTTGGACGAGAGGAGCCTTTGAAACAGAGCTAAAGAAAAATAAGTTGGCACTTTATATGGTGGCTACTTGGGAAGGTCAGGTAGCTGGGTATGGAGGCATCTGGATGGTTGTAGATGAAGGGCATATTACAAATATAGCAGTTCATCCAAACTTTCAAGGAAGAAGAATTGGTGAAGAAATTGTAAGGGCTTTGATGAAGGAAGTAGGTACGAAAAGGATTGATCGAATAACTCTAGAAGTTAGAAAATCCAACATGATTGCTCAAAATCTTTACAAAAAATTAGGTTTTGTAGCCTGCGGCATAAGGCCTGGGTACTACAGTGACAATGGTGAAGATGCTTTGATTATGTGGAAGGATATTTAAGGAGGAAACTTAGGGGGAAAGAAAATGTCAAAAACTAAGTGGAAGAAGAAAATGATGATTGTTGTAGTAGCAGCGGTGGTGATGGTGGCTGCAATAGTAACAGTTACTGCCATGAGGGGTAAAGAACAGAGGGCTTTTGTAGATGTATTTGCCCTACAGAAGGGTGCGATAGCCGTAACAGTGCCAGCAAATGGTGTATTAGAAGAAGTGGAGAAACAGACGATTTATACAGAAACCAATGTGAAGGTGGTCTCTGTGGAAGTAAAAGAAGGAGATTTTGTAAAAGCTGGACAAGTATTAGCCACACTGGATAGCGAAGATTTAGGAAATCAACTAGAAATTAAGAAAAAGATGCTGGGAATGGAGAAAATTGAACTAGCAAAGTTAGAAGGGGATCAAGAAGAAGCTGTTGCAGAACATCGCCGTAGAATAGAGCGAAGCTTTAGCTTAGTAGAGGAGGCTAAAGCATCGTTAGAAAGAAGTAAAGAATTGTATGACCATGGGGCTATACCGCAACAAGCCTATAGAGATGAAGAAAGAGCTTATGAAGATGCCTTAAGAGACTATGAAGAAATAAAAGAAAAGCGAGTTTCTGCTGAATTTGATATTCAAAGGATGCAAAAGAAAATCGCCATCACAGAATTAGAAATTCGTGAAATACAAGAGAAGATGGGAAAGCAGCAGAATAAAATCATTAGCCACATAGATGGGGTTGTTACAGCGGTGCATCTGGAGGCAGGAAGTATTGCCAATCCAGCTAATCCTAGTTTTGTTATTTCCAATACAAAGGATTTAAGAATTGAGATTAAGGTAAGCGAATATGACATTGCTAAAGTAGCGTTAGGTCAAGAGGTAGAGATTCAAACAGATGCGGTAGCAGACAAAACCTTTAGAGGCGTTGTAGAAAAAATAGCTCCTGTAGCCAGAAGAGAATCTACAGGTCAGACAACCGAGACAGTGATTGCTGTAACCATTAAGGTGGAAGAGACAGATGACTTACTAAAGCCCGGGTTCACTGTAAAAACAAAGATCATCAACCAACAGCAAGAAGATGTTTTGTTGGTGCCTTTTGATACTATTATGACAGAAGCAAATGGTGCAAAGACTGTTTTTGTAGTAGAGGAGGATATCTTACATAGGGTAGAAATACAAACCGGCATAGAGTCTGATTTTGAAATAGAAATTATTGAGGGATTAGAAGTAGACCAAAAAATTGTTTTAAACCCTTCGATGGATCTGCAAGAAGGAATGAAGGTTCTTGTAAATGAGAGGAAATAAAAATAAGGAAGGATTGTTATGAATCTATTAGAAAATATTGGGTTAGCTTTCTCTACCATTTGGGCAAATAAGATGAGATCTTTTCTAACCATGCTAGGTATCATTATTGGTATTGCTGCAGTAATAGCCATATTGGCTATAGGTAATGGAGGAAGGTATCAAATACAAAAGAGTATGGAACAGTTTGGAACCAATCGCTTAATGATCTATATGAATTGGGACAACCAGAGAGAAATGAGGCTGAGGGATTACTTAAATGATAGAGATATAGAAGCAATTAGCAGTATTAACGGAATTGAGGCTATTACCCCTCTTTACGAGGACTGGTCCTCTATCCGTGTTCAAAATCAACATATGGATGTCGTCTTAATAGGAGCAAATGCCGATAGTCAGGTTATTACAAACGTTGAAATGATTAAAGGAAGATTCATCACTGATCGTGATGTAGACAACTATAGCAATAGTATAGTGATTTCTGAAAAAGAGGCAAGAGAACTATTTGGAAAGATGGATGTTCTTGGGGAAACTGTCACATTAAATAGCTATAGGGGTCCAGTGGACTTTCATGTGGTAGGAATTACGAAATATGAAGAAAACTTTTTCAGTGGCACGATGAATGATGGCAGAGCACAGGTTTATGTACCAATTACAACAATTATGCGGATTTACAATCAAACTGTATACTATGGTGTAAACTTAAAGATTACCAATAGAGAGGATATGGACCGCATAGGTCAGCAGGTAGTAAGATTATTGGAGAGGGTACATAATAATCAAGACATGTATACGGTATTTAACCTTGAGCAAATGATGCAAACCATCACCGGTGTCATTAATACCATAACAACAGTGTTATCCTTCATTGCAGGAATAGCCTTATTGGTGGGGGGGATTGGCATTATGAATATCATGTTGGTTTCTGTAAGTGAAAGAATACGGGAAATTGGTATTAAAAAAGCTATAGGGGCAAAGAGGCGTACAATACTGTTACAGTTTCTAACAGAATCTTCTATTATATCCTTAATCGGAGGGATTATAGGAATTTGTCTGGGCTTTGTTTTAGGAGCTGGTGCTTCTTTTCTTTTAAATATGCCACCTCTTATCAGCGCAAAGGAAGTGATGCTTGCTTCATTGCTGGCGATGGCAATAGGTATGGTATTTGGTGTATACCCTGCCAATAGAGCTGCAAAAATGGACCCAATAGAAGCTCTTAGATATGAGTAGGAAATTTGTTCTTAAAAGGAAGGTAGAAAAATGTTATTAATAGAAACCTTTAAGATAGCGTTGCAAAGCATCTGGGCAAATAAAATGCGTTCTAGCCTAACGATATTAGGCTTGGTTATAGGAATCTTATCAGTGGTGGTGATTACCACCTTAGGCAATGCTGCTCAAGCGGATATGACGGGAGCCTTTGATAAATATGGTAGAGGGAAATTAACAGCCAGCCTAAATCATAATACTGAAAGACCAGTGGTTTATCGGGACTATTTCAGTGATGATGATATAGCAGCTATCGATAGAATGGAAAGGGAAGTAGTAGCCGTATCAGCTGAAGTAAGAAGATGGATGACGATTCAGTATGAGCAGAAGGAAATGAGCATAGATATGTACGGAGTAAACCATAACTATGATGAAGTGGAGACGGTGGACCTTCTTCAAGGCAGGTTTCTAACGGAAGAGGATTTGCTGGGGAGAAGAAATGTAATGATTATTGATGAAAAGACAGCAAGATACTTATTTGGTTCCACTGATTGTATCGGAGAAGTTGTGACACTTACCACTGGATGGTATACTACCGAATTGATGATTATAGGTGTGGATAAACTGTCGGACTCTGCTATCTTGAATATGGCTCAAGGAAATTATGCCTACGGTTACATGCCAATATCAGTAGCGTCTAGGATGAATGCTATTGATAGATATCCTAGATTTACCCTGCAGGCCCAAGAGGAACTAAACCTAGGGATGGTGGGGGATAAAGTGCTGAGTTTGTTGGAACGAAGAGGTAAGGAAAAAAACATGTATCGAATAAATACCCGTGAAAACCAGTTTAACCAAGTTACTGAAGGCCTAGGATTTTTGACGGCAACAATATCTGGTATCGCTGCTATATCTTTAGTAGTAGGTGGCATTGGAATTATGAATATTATGCTGGTATCAGTAACAGAGCGAACTCGGGAGATCGGTCTTCGAAAAGCTATAGGGGCGAAGTCTTCTGTGATTCTATTTCAGTTTTTAGTAGAGGCCGTTATTCTTTCTGTATTTGGAGGAATGTTGGGTTTGGCAGCAGGAGGTATGATTAGCTTTGGTATCGTAAATTTTCTAGGATTACCCTTTATTCTGTCAAAGAATACAATTGTCTTAGCTTTTCTTTTTTCAACAGTGGTAGGAGTCACTTTTGGCGTATATCCAGCTAAGAAGGCATCAAAGCTAGACCCTATTGAGGCTCTAAGATATGAGTAAGTGAGGTGTTATGATGATTACTGTTAAAGAGTTAAACAAAGTCTACGAAAATGGCAGTATAGCTGTACAGGCACTAAAAAATGTAGATTTAGAAATTGAAGAAGGAGAGTTTGTAGCTATTACTGGAGCATCAGGTTCTGGAAAGTCCACCTTTATGAATATTATTGGTTGTTTAGATCGAACAACTTCTGGATTGTATATACTAGATGAGGAAAAAATAGAAGATTTATCTGATTACGAGTTAGCAGAAATCCGTAATAGAAAAATAGGATTTGTATTTCAATCCTTTAACCTATTGCCCCGAACCTCTGCCTTAAAAAATGTAGAACTTCCTATGCTATATGCAGGTATATCAGGAAAAGAGAGAAAACAAAGAGCACTGGAGGCATTAGCAAAGGTAGGATTAGCAGATCGCGTGCATCATAAGCCAAATGAATTATCAGGGGGCCAGAAACAAAGGGTGGCAGTGGCCAGGGCATTAGTAAATCGCCCTGCGATTATTTTAGCAGATGAACCTACCGGCAACCTTGATTCAAAGGCTACGCAAGAGGTAATGGAGTTGTTTGAAAAGCTGAACCATGATGGTGTTACAATCATTATTGTCACCCACGAGCAGGAAATTGCTGAAAGGACAAAGCGAATTATAAGTTTTCGAGATGGAGAAGTTATTTTAGATGAAAAGAAACTTGGAGATAAAAATATTTAAATCGATAGAAGCTGTAAGCTCCTATCGATTTGTCTATCTGGCTTTATTATTTTTTGATTTTCTTCCCTTTTCTACTTGAAAAACAGCTAAATCAGTTGCATCAACGGGATAAAGCATACCATCAGGCATAATGTTTTCGCTGCCCAATCGTTGGGTTAAGCTTCTTTCAGGGGAAGCAGTTCGATGTCTTCTAGCCATCATCATCAACTCCTTTATAAAAGAAGAGATCAAAATAAAAAAGCAAAGTTAAATAAACTCTATAAATAGTATAAACAAAATCAAGGAAAACTAGTAATTTAAAAAATTCCAAATGCAAAATTTTTGCAACTAATATATAATCAATATGATGATAAGTTATGGTTTAAGTTAACGCTAATGTAATCAATATAGAAATAGTGGATAATCTAAATAGATAAGATTTTAAAAAATGTAATCTTAGAAAAAAAGGAGAGAAGAAGTACTATGCCTATTGATACTACAAAAGAGGATGTTATTACTCTGGCCATTGAAAGCAGCTGTGACGAAACTTCTGTTAGTGTGCTAAAAAACGGTAGAACCGTTTTATCTAATATTATTGCTTCACAAATAGAACAACATCAAAAATTTGGTGGTGTTGTCCCAGAAGTAGCTTCTAGGAAACATATTGAAAATATTAATATGGTTATAGAAGAGGCTTTAGAGGAGGCGAAGGTTTCCTTTGACGATATTACTCATGTAGCCGCTACCTATGGTCCTGGACTAGTAGGAGCGTTATTGGTGGGCCTGTCGGCGGCAAAAGCGATTGCCTTTGCAAAGGGAATTCCTTTAAATGGTGTAAATCATATAGAAGGTCATATTTATGCAAATTTTATTGAACATAAAGAATTAGAACCCCCTTTTATATGCTTAGTTGTTTCAGGTGGACATACCCACTTGGTGTATATGGAGGACTATGGCAGTTATGAAGTATTAGGCAAGACGAGAGATGATGCTGCTGGCGAGGCCTTTGATAAAGTAGCTCGAGCCTTAGGATTAGGGTATCCTGGTGGTCCTCAAATTGACAGACTGGCAAAAATGGGGAATAAAGAAGCCATCCTTTTTCCAAAGGCGTATTTAGAGGAAGGAAGCTATGATTTTAGTTTCAGTGGATTAAAATCTGCTGTGTTGAATTACCTCAATTCTCAAAAAATGAAAGGAAACTCAATTTCTGTAGAAGATGTAGCTGCTAGTTTTCAACAGGCAGTTATTGAAATATTAGTAGAAAAAACGATAGCCTGTGCTGTAGAAAAAGAGACGAAACAAATTGTTTTGGCTGGAGGAGTAGCTGCCAATAGCGGTCTTAGAGAATTGTTGCAAAACAAAGCAGAAGAAAAGAGAATAGATTTAAAATACCCTTCTTTACAGTTGTGTACAGATAATGCTGCTATGATTGGTTGCGTAGGATACTACAACTATATCAGAGGTTACCGATCAAGTTTGAGTCTAAATGGCGTACCGAACCTAAAAATTGGAGAGGTACATTCATAATATTTGAAAAATTTACTAAAACTACATAAGATTACTTGTATAAGCCACCACTCCTCCTATGATATAATGAAGTGAACAAACCAATACAATAGGGGGAGAGTTTATATGGAAATGTTGTCATGGATGAAAAAAGTGGACAGATCTATGGAAAAAAAGGCACTCTTAGAATTAATTGATGAAATGCATGGCGTGATTCAAGCACTACTAGAAGAAAACAAAGAATCTAAAAGTACTATACAAAAATTAGCAAAAGAATCACAACAACAATAGTTTCTACATAAGGATCTTTTACATAAGGATATGATAGGAATGATAGCAAACTTTATGTTAATGAAAAACCCTGCTCTTGGTATAGAGAAGGGTTTTTATTTTTTTTGATTTATACAAATTATACACATAAATAAAAAACAAACCTGTTATAAATGTGGATAAGTATCAAATAAGCCTATTGTAAGGGGTAAACATGTGGATAACTCTGTGGAAACTGTGGAAATCTTGTGGATGAATGTGGATATACTTCCTCCCTATAGTATATGCTGTTTTTCTATAGAATATGCCTCGAAAATTTTGTTAACATAAAGTGAACTCCTTCTAATAGATTGAAGTAGCCGTCAATTGAAGCATCTTTATACTTCGCTCATCTCCCATAGCTCATAAAGTTCACTGATTTTTTCTTTCACTTTGACAGTTTCTTGATGGATTTCTTTGCTTTTGTCAGGGTTAGAATAAACTTCCTCTTGGCACATCAAGGCCTCCAACTGAGATAGTTTTTCTTCTAGTGTCATGATTTCCTCTTCTATTTTTTCACGTTTTTTAGATAACTGCCGAGCCCGATCCCGCTCTTCTTTTTCTTTACGGCGCTCTTCCTTCAACTGGGTTTTGGTTTTGGTAGGAACATCTTCTTCTTCAAAAAACTGACCCTTTTTCTTTTCTACGTAGTAGTCATAGTTGCCTAAAAAAGTTTCTGCGCTATCACAGTTTAAATCCACAATTTTGGTAGCTACTCTATTTAAAAAGTAGCGGTCATGAGAGATGACAAAGATAGTACCATCATATTGTAAAAGAGCCTCTTCTAACACTTCTTTAGAGTCAATATCTAGATGATTGGTGGGCTCGTCCAATAACAGCAAGTTTGCTTTAGATAAAATCAGTTTTAAAAGAGATAATCTTGCCTTTTCACCACCACTTAAAGTAGATACTGTTTTAAAAACATCTTCTCCTTTAAATAAGAAGGAACCTAAAAGGGTTCTTACTTCTGTTTGATCCATATAGGTATGCTCATCCCAGACTTCATCAATAATGGTTTTGTCAGGATTTAAGCCCTCTTGTTCTTGATCGTAATAGCCTATGTAGACATTATGACCTAGACGGAAATCCCCTGCTGTAGCTTGAAGTTTATTTAAAATGATTTTAAACAACGTGGATTTTCCTACACCGTTGGCACCAATCAATGCTACCCTTTCCCCGCGATAAATATCAAAGCTTATATTCTGAAACAGTGCTGTATCATCAAAGGATTTACCAAGACCTTCAATGCTGAGTATATCGTTGCCGCTTTTTACAGCTGCTTGAAACTGCATTTTTGCCTTCCCCTGCTGACTTGGCGGGGGAGAGATTTCCTCTATTTTAGCAAACTGTTTTTCCTTACTTTTGGCACGGTTCGCTAATTTTTCCGTGCCATGCTGATGTAATCGTCTAATGATATCTTTTTGACGGGTTATTTCTTTTTGCTGCTCTACATATTCTTTTAATTGTTGTTCTCGAATCACTTGCTTTTTTTTCGTAAATTCTGTATAGTTACCATGATAGCTTTCTAACTGATGGTTTTCTATCTCCATGACCCGATTTACTAATTGATTTAAAAAATATCTATCATGAGAAATAATTAAGATTGTGCCGTTATAGTCCTTAAGAAACCCTTCTAACCATTCAACAGCTTCGATATCTAAGTGGTTTGTTGGTTCGTCCAACATGAGAAGATCTGGCTTTGACAGCAATAGCTTAGCAAGAGAAACTCTAGTTTTTTGTCCACCACTGAGATGTAGAATTGGTTGATGGAATTCTTCTTCAGTAAAACCCAGTCCACGTAAGACGCCTCTTACTTCACTGCGGAAGCCATAGCCATTTTTTTGGTTAAAAGTATCCAACATTGTGGCATATTCTTGCATGGAGGTTTCTAACGCTTTAGAAGAGTTTGGGTTTTTTCCTAACTCTGCAATGTTATATTCTAAGTCTCTGAGCTTCTCTTCCATTTTTACCAGATCAGAAAATACAGAGATTACCTCATCATAGATCGTATGAGATAGATTTAAAATGTTGTTCTGCTCTAGGTAACCGATTCTGGTAGATTTGGCTACATACAATTCACCATCATCATAGGAAAGTTGTTGGCAAAGTATTTTAAAAAGAGTGGATTTACCAGCACCGTTCATGCCAACTAAAGCTACTTTTTCTCCTTTGTTTATACTAAAAGTAATGTTTTTTATAATTAAATCAACACCAAAAGATTTTGATATATTATTACAAGATAATACAATCATTTTTATAATGTCCTCCTAAAATTATTGCTATATTCATCAAGTTTTTTTACGCTTTATGAATGTATCTATAATTAATTTATATTTTAATAATAGTTTAGCAAAAAAAGTGGAAATAATAAAGGTAAACCGAATATATAGTAATTAGAAGACTTTGTTAAATAAAAGATTTACACTAAAAAAATTTTTTGTTATAATACACTAATATAGAAAGGTTTATTTGTTGTAAGCTAGATAATGAAGTGTACAACACAAAACTTTTTGTTATATTGAATAAAAAACTGGTATAAAGATTAGGGAAAAGAATTTTAAAGGCTTTGTAGATGTAGAATAACTCAGTACATACCTAATTTATATAAAGAAAACTTTACATTTCTTCTTTTATGAAAAGATAGAGGATTAAAAACTAATAGTGGGAGACGATTGCATGGCAAAAAGTTATAAAAGCATATCTATGGCAGTGATACGTAGATTACCGAAATATCACAGGTATTTAAAAGAATTAATAGACAAAGAAGTTTATCGAATTTCTTCAAAAGAACTAAGCGCTATGATGGGATTTACCGCCTCACAAATACGACAAGATCTAAATAACTTTGGCGGTTTTGGTCAACAGGGGTATGGTTACAATGTTGAGGAACTTTATAGAGAAATTCAAAAGATTTTAGGACTAACCATTACCTATAGAACCGTGATTATAGGATCAGGTAATTTGGGTCAGGCAATTGCTAACTATACGAATTTTCAAAAATATGGTTTTAAATTATTAGCCTTATTTGATACCAACCCTAAGTTGATAGGCATGAAGATTAGAGATGTGCCAGTATTTGATATTGATGAATTACAGGGTTTTATCGATGAAAAGCAGGTAGATATAGGTATTATTTGTACACCAAAAGAGTTTGCTCAAGATATAGCAAATAAACTTATCAAAGCAGGTGTATCAGCTATTTGGAATTTTGCACCTATAGATCTTAGAGTGCCAGAACATGTTATTATTGAAAATGTCCATCTAAGTGATAGTTTGTTTATACTATCTTATCTGTTGAGCAACCAAGAAAACTTATAAAAGCATGGTAAAAGAAAGTGACACAAATTCCTAGTTCATAAGGGAGGAAGGTCGCTTTTGTTTTATTCTTTTTTGCTTTTAAAAGAACAGATAAAAGAGAAGAGGATTGTCAATTAATTAACAATAAGATATACTTAAGAAAACTATAGATTGATGGTATCCTGTTGGCACGGCAAGGGGATATGAAATATTTATAGCAAAAACTATATAACAATAATGATTTAAAAAGGTGATGGGATGAGAAATTATTATATTGAAATTAATGAATATTTGTACAAATTAATAAAAAACACTATTTTCTATGATAGAAATGGGATTCTCCTTAATGGTGTAGTGTTATCTATAACAGATATTCTTGTATTAAAGGCATTGGGGGATGATAAGGAAAAAAAGATGTATGAGATTATTGATGATTTGGGTCTAGATCGCAATACCTTTGCAACGATTATTAATAAATTATTACAGCAACAATTTATAATAAAAACAAAGTCGAAAAGAGATAAAAGAGTGCAAATTTTGAGTTTAACAGAAAAGGGGCAAGAGGCATTTTGTGAAATAAGCGATAAGGAGAAGAAAATACTTTTTTCGTTGTTAAACGATTTTTCTTTTAATGAAGAAAAGGCAATATTAAAATTTTTAGTGAAGTTGGACATGCTCCACAAAGAAAAAAGCAAAGAGCAAGAAGAAATGCAATGAAAAAGTGCAATGAAAAAGTGGCAGTACAACCTCATGTGCCACCACTTTTCAGTCAACTAAAATTATTTTTGAACAGGTGCATCTACAGGACAAACGTTAGCACAAGCACCACAGTCAATACATCCTTCAGCGTCGATTACATATAAGTCGTCTCCAGCTGAGATAACATCTACTGGACATTCTGGTTCACATGCTCCACAGTTAATACAAGAATCATTAATTACATAAGCCATGGTCAATTCCTCCTCTTCAATATGTATAGTTTGCTTTCCTACAATTAGTATTATATCAAGGAGAAAATAATATAATCAACAAATAAATGAAATTTTTGGACAAAAACGTCAAAATATAATGATTTTCATTTTAATTATGCTGCTGTATAAAATAAATAAACTATGTTAAAATAAGTAAAAGTGATGATAAGAGGGACATTGAAAAAGGGTTTTCAGTGGTATCTATTTAGGGGGTTTTTTATGAAGGTAGTTGTATTAGTAGGTTCTAGTGGGACTGGAAAAAGCTATCAAGCCGTCCATCTATCAAAAATAAAGAAGATTAATTATATTATAGATGATGGTTTGCTGATTAAAGGTAATAAAGTGGTAGCTGGGTATTCGGCAAAACGAGAGAAGTCCAAAATGGCTGCTGTTAAAAGAGCGTTGTTTTTGTCGGAGAACCATAAGGAAGAGGTAACGAAAGCTCTAAAAAAAGAAAACCCAGAAGAAATTTTAGTTTTAGGAACCTCAGAAAAAATGGTGAATGCCATAGTAAAAACCTTGGAACTTGGAGAAATTACAGAGAAGGTTTTTATACAAGATATCGCTACAGAAGAAGAAATTAAGTTAGCTAAAAAAGTTAGAAATAAAGAGGGGAAGCACGTCATTCCTGTTCCTACCTTTGAAATAAAAAAAGATTTTTCTGGATATTTTTTAAATCCTTTAAGAGTTTTAAGAAAGTTAGGAAAAGGAGAGCATCAAGAGTTGGAAGAAAGATCAGTTGTTCGGCCAACCTTTAGTTATATGGGCAAGTATACCATATCTGATAAAGTGATTAGAGAACTTGTGCTGTATACTGCAAACAAAATTATTGGGGTATATAAGGTAGAAAATGTAGATATTACCAACATGCATGCAGGATTAATTATTCAGCTAGATGTAAAAATTATTTATGGTAACCCAATTAGACCTTTGATGGAAAGACTACAGGAGCAGGTAAAGTATGAGGTAGAGGAAATGACGTCTTTCAATATTATGGCTGTTGATGTAGCTGTAAAAAGTTTAGTCATCCAGTAGTAGATTATTTACAACTAAAATAAGGGTATGTTATAATGCAGGTGAAGGTTATGAAAAGGATTTCATAACTACATAATAGCTTATAATATATAACCTAAAAGCAGCCATTGTAATTTTATGACCGACGAAACCTACACTACACTTTTTATCACCATATTAAAAATACTTTTAAGGAGGATTTATAAACATGGGAGAAAAGCACATTAATGTATTTGAAACAGCACAACAGCAGGTAAAACAGGCATGCGACAAATTAGGTGCAGATCCAGCGGTATATGAAATACTGAAGAATCCAATGAGAGTATTAGAAGTAGCTATCCCCGTTAAAATGGACGATGGTACAGTAAAAAGCTTCATTGGTTATAGATCACAACACAATGACGCTGTTGGGCCCTTCAAAGGTGGAATTAGATTTCATCCTGATGTAACAATGGACGAAGTAAAAGCGCTTTCAACATGGATGACCTTCAAATGTGGTGTGGTAGGTATACCTTATGGTGGTGGTAAGGGTGGTATTATCGTAGACCCCTCGAAACTATCCCAAGGAGAACTTGAAAGATTATCTAGAGGTTTTGCAAGGGCTATTTCACCGATTATTGGTGAACGGGTAGATATTCCAGCTCCTGATGTAAATACAAATGGTCAAATTATGGCTTGGATGGTAGATGAATATCACAAAGCTACTGGTAGATTTGAGCCAGGTGTGCTTACAGGGAAACCTGTAAACTTCTATGGATCTTTGGCAAGGACAGAAGCCACAGGCTATGGAGCAGCTATTATGGCAAGGGATGCTGCTAAAAAAATTGGTATGTCTTTAGAAGGAGCAAGAGTTGCTATCCAGGGTTTTGGTAATGTTGGTAGCTATGCTGCCATCTATATTGAACAAATGGGTGCGAAGGTAGTGGCGGTTTCTGATGCATCTTGTTGTCTTGTAAAGGAAGATGGATTAGATATTCCTGCATTAGTAGAATATACAACAGCCAATAAGTTTATAAAGGGTTTTAAGCAGGCAGAAAAAGAGTTAGATAGGAGTCAATTAGTCACTACGGATGTAGACATTCTCATACCTTGTGCTTTGGAAAATCAAATTACAGCAGAAAATGCAGGTCAAATCAAAGCAAAAATTATTAGCGAAGGAGCAAATGGTCCTACTACACTTGATGCTGACAAAATTCTCGATGAAAAGGGTGTTGTTTTAATTCCGGATATCTTAGCAAACGCTGGTGGGGTTACAGTATCTTATTTTGAGTGGGTACAAAACTTAATGAGATATACATGGACGTTTGCAGAGGTTCAGGAAAAACAAGAGCAACTAATGGTAAAGGCATTTGAAGAGATTTGGGCATTAAAAGAAGAGCATAATGTGAATATGAGAGTAGCAGCATACATGATGTCCATTAAGCGGGTTTCGGATGCCATGAAGCTAAGAGGATGGTACTAGATATATTTATAGATGAATTTACCTCGAGTTCTCGTAAGAACTCGAGGTTTTTATACATGTTTTTGTCCTTAGGAGCTTAAGATTCTTCGCTGTGCTCAGAATGACACTTTCGTTAGACCTTAGAGACTTTTTGCTAGGCTAGGTTCTTACATAGGCTGACGGGGAGGCTTTGTTAAATAAAAGATAAAGTAAAAACTGCTAGACTTGTATAAAAATCTATTATATAATGTTCAAAAAAGGTGGAAAATTCAGATAAGCACTTCCAAAACAATTTTTTTAAGCCAATGCATGAAAACGATTTCTTTTAAAAAGGTATAAAGTCAGAGGAAGAGGGGGAAATTATGGCGGTCAATTACAAAGCGTTGACAGAAGCTACTGCAGTGGAGTATGTGAAGAAAAACTTAGATATTTTTTCTGAAGAGGCTGCTCTTCAATGTAAAGAAATTGGAGATGGAAACTTAAATCTAGTATTCCGTGTTTGGGAGGAGGCTTCTGAAAAAAGCATTATACTAAAGCAGGCCTTACCTTATGCGAGAATCGTGGGAGAGGCAATGCCAGTAACATTAGAGCGTGCTAGAATAGAAAGTGAAGCATTGATGTTACAGGGAGAACTATGTCCAAACTTAACACCTAAGGTATATCGCTTTGATAGGGATTTATATCTGATTGTTATGGAGGATCTATCTGACCATATTATATTGAGAAAAGGCTTAATTGAGGGTAATGAATATCCTAATTTTGCAGAAAACATAGGCGTCTTTATGGCATACACACTTTTCTTTACTTCTGACTTAGGCATGGACCAGATGAAGAAAAAACAAATGCAAAAAAAATTTATCAACCCAGAGCTTTGTAAAATTACAGAGGATTTAGTATTCTCTGAACCTTACTTTGATGCGGCAGGAAATAAAATAGAACCTCATCTACTAGATAGAGTAAGAAAAAACTGGAATAATCAAGAGCTTATAAAAGAAGTGGCAATCCTAAAGGAAGGCTTTATGACGAAGGCACAGGCCTTGATTCATGGAGATCTGCATACTGGCAGTGTCTTTGTAACCGAGGAAAGTACGAAGGTAATCGATCCAGAGTTTGCCTTTTATGGTCCAATGGGTTTTGATATAGGAGCTATTATAGGAAACTTTATTTTAAATTATATTGCACAAGCTGCCCATATGGAAGAAGATCAACAAAAACTAGAAAGCTATAGAAGCTACTTATTAAAAAGTATAAAGAAGATATGGAAGGAATTTTATAAGAACTTTATGGAGTTATGGGAAGATAATGTTACTGCCCCTATGGAATCCAATCTTTTATATAAACAAGTGTATATGAGGAATTTGTTTGAAGATACTTTAGGCTATGCTGGCTGTAAAATGATTCGAAGAATTTATGGTTTAGCTCATGTGGCGGATATTGATAATATTAAGGAACTGGAACAAAGAAAAAAGGCCCAGTTATTAGCATTAGATATTGGTGAAATTCTTGTTTTGCAGCGTAAAGAAATAAAAAATATTGACGAAGTGGTAGATAGAATAAAGGCTTTTAATTAACTATACTTTATTATCATTAGCGTTAACTTAAGCCATAATTTGTCATCCTGAGTGGAGCAAAGCGGAATCGAAGGATCTTAGTGTTAGTAAAATCCTTGGCTACTCCAAGATCCTTCGCTACCCTCAGGATGACAGTTTAAGAGAATTTTAGTAATAATTGTATTAAGTTAACGCCTATGACTTTATTATAAAGGTATTTGAGAAAACCCAGCACAGTTACGCATATGTTTATGCGTAAATATGCTGGGTTTTAGAAACAGCAAACCTTTGAAATGATAAAGACTAATACCTAGTATCGTCGCTGATTGGTATTAATAAGAGATTTCAGCATAGCTTTATTAAAGACAAATCTTAAAGGAAAAAATCTATAAAGAGTATGATGGAGGAGAAGAATGAAGGAAGAAATTTGTGAAATAGGGAAACGAATGTATGATAGAGAATTTGTAGCCGCTAATGATGGTAATATTTCCCTTCGTGTTTCAGAAAATGAAATTTGGACTACCCCCACAGGTGTTAGTAAAGGATTTATGACACCAGACATGTTGGTGAAGGTGGATCTAGAAGGGCAGGTATTAGAAGGTGATAGTAAGCCATCCTCTGAGTTGAAAATGCACTTAAAGGTATACCAAGAAAGACCGGATGTTAAGGCTGTAGTACATGCTCATCCTTTGACTGCCACAGCTTTGGCAGTGGCAGGAATTCCTTTGGACAAAGCGCTGCTGCCGGAGGCTATTATTACATTAGGGGTTGTTCCTATAGCTAAGTACGCTACACCTTCTACCCAAGAGGTACCAGAATCTATAGCCAGTTATTTAAAGGATCATAATGCTGTACTGCTAGCAAATCATGGTGCTTTAACATGGGGAAGGAATCTTTTGGAAGCTTACTATCGTATGGAAACCCTAGAGTTTTATTCGAAAATGATATTGACTACTAAAATGCTGGGGCAAGCCAATGAGTTATCTCATGATAAAATAGAAGATTTGCTGAAAATAAGAGAAAAAATGGGAATAACAGGAAATGTACCATGGCCTGCAAGAAAATAGGAGGTGAAAAAATGCTGTCACGGAAAGGCAAAATAATTTTTTTAGAAGAAGCAGTTCTAATGATGAAGCATCAAGATATTGTAGCACTAGGAGGAAATGTTTTACATAGAAGTCCCCATGCTTTTGTTCGACAAATGGCAAGACAGGGTCTCAGAAACATAGAAGTTATAAAAACAGCAGGGGCTCATGATCTGGACCTTCTGAGTGCTTATGGCGTTGTTAGAAGGGTTTCAGCGGGATTTGTTAGCTACGAAACTGAGTATGGTTTAGCCCAGCATTTTAGAAAAGCAGTGGAAAAGGGAACACTAGAGGTAAAGGAGCATGCATGTTATACGATTATCGCAGGATTAAGGGCTTCAGCCTATGGGATACCCTTTATGCCAATAAGAGGTATGATAGGCAGTGATCTGATAGAGGTCAGTGGGTTCAAAACTGTTGAAGATCCTTATAGTGGAGAAAGAATGGTTGCTGTGGAAGCTATTCGACCAGATTGGGCAGTTCTTCACGTACAAGAAGCAGATCAAGAAGGTAATGCTAGGATTATAGGTCCAAAGTACGAAGATATCCTTATGTCAAGAGCAGCAAAAAATGTAATCATAACAACGGAAGCTATTATAGATGGAGAAAGGCTTAAACAACAGCCGGAGTTAATAGATATACCGGGCTTTTTAGTAAAGGCAGTAGTGCATCTACCAGGAGGAGCAAAGCCAGGAACTTGTGCAGGTGTATATGATTTAGATAAGGTCTCTTTAGATAACTTTAAAAAAATAAAAACAGCAGAGGAACTAAAACTTTATTTGGAAAACTACGAGCTAAAAGACGGAAGAGGGCTCTAGAAAAAGAAGAGAGGTGATTTTATGGAATATAAACCATCTGATATGATGGCAATAACCATTGCAAGAATGTTGAAAAATGGAGAAACTGTTTTTCATGGGGTAGCATCCCCCTTGCCTATGGTAGCTATTTTGCTGGCGAAGGCATTACATGCACCACATCTTGTATACTTAAATATTGCAGGAGGAGTAGATGCTGAACCGAAACCGCTGCCAAGGTCTACCGATGCACCAGTATTATTGAGGGGAACAAAAGCTGTCTTCAAACTTGAAGAAGTTTTTGATTTGTCTGCAAGAGGAGGTTTAGATGTTGCCTTTTTAAGTGGTGTTCAGATAGATGCTATGGGGAAAATTAATTCTAGTGTTATAGGAGAATATCATAAGCCAAAGGTACGCCTGCCAGGAGGAGCTGGCAGTGCTTGTTTGCTTCCCACTGCGAAGAAAGCTATTATATGGAGAAGTAAGCATGATCAGAAGGCTTTTGTAGAAAAGTGTGATTTTGTTACTGCTCAAGGAAATATACATAGGGTAGTAACGCCTTTATGTGTTTTTAAGAAAGAGGAAAGAGGTTTGGTGTTAGAAAGTGTCCATCCTTATACCACATTGGAGGAAGTGCAAGAGAATACAGGATTCCCTATTGTCTATGACAGTTTACAGTTTACGCCGCCACCTACATTAGAGGAATTAAAGACATTAAATGAGGTGGACCCCTCAGGGATTAGAGAAATAGAATTTAGTTAAAATCCTTCGGTTTTTCTTTGAAAGCATAGCAGGGCTTACCAGAGGATTGAAGGACAGAAATCGAGGGAAGTTGATGAGTTTTAAAACCGAAAAATTTACAGCCCCTAGGAAACTTCTTATCCCAAGTAATATGAAAATATATACATTTATAACAATCGATACGTTTTTCCTTCATAAATAGCCCACATTTCTATAAGCAAGGATGACTGTTTATAAACAGTTCATTCTTGCAAAATCTTTTAATTCTATGGTAACTACAAAGCTTAAAAAAGTCAAGAAAGTACTTACTTAATCTTCTATCTTTGTGGTATGATATATGAAGAAAAAGCAAACTAGGAGGTCATAGAGGCGATGAAGAAGTATACGAAAGCCATTCTAGTAACATTGTTGATTGGTAGTATAGGAGTCAATCTAATCTACTATAGAGATTTAAAGAATGCCAATGAAAAGATAGGACAAGTAAATACAGTTACAGCTTCCAATGTTGAAAGTAATATACGGCAAAGTATTATGTATATGCAAGAGTTGATAGAAGAACAGTCACCAGAAGCACTTCAAAATCTTGAGACATCTGTTATTACCCTAGCTTTTGCCTTCAATCATTGGGTGGACTTAAACCAGTCTAACAAAATACCTAACGAAAGAATGCAAAAAGCCCTTGGTAGCATTGAAGCTTTAAGAAATACCATTAGTCATCATTTAGATCGTCAATATAAGACCAATGAGAATCAGCTGATGAAATATGACATAGATATGTTAGAAGCTATGCAGGATCAGTTAAAGAGATTATCATTGGCGTATCATAGTATAGAAGATCGTTTAGTAGAGTTGAAAAACCCTGTAGCTAATGATGGTGGTCTGATCCAAATTGCAAATAGCATTGAAGAGATTAGCAAACTCTATAGGCATAGTCAACTGCCTAATAAGCATCCTAAATATATATCTTATGGAGAGGTAGTGCTCTTTGCTGAAGATAAAATGCCTTTTCTAAAAAATTTAGAGCTAAGGGATGATGACCAACAGGTATTTATACGAGATGGCGTGCATTATTATCAATTAAGCTATTATGAGGGTGAAGAAGAAGTATATTTGATATGGATGGATGCTATACACGGAAACATCAGAAATTTCGAAACAAAACAAAATGCTTCTGAGGGTAAAGATCTGGTGGTAAAAGAAGCGTTAGATATTGCAAGAAAATTCTTAACTATGTTTTATAAAGAGGAAGTAAAGGAAGAAGTATTCTATATAGAATCACAGGAGAAGGAAGATGCAGTATATTCCTTTAGGTTCACGCCTTTAAGAAATGGGATGCAAATCGTATCAGATGCCTATATCGTCAATATATCTGCTGATTCAGGGAAAATTTTGAAGTTTACTAATGATTTTACCAACACAAGAATAGAAGATGACAAGGAAACCATAACTGAAGAAGAAGTACAAGAGAAGTTTAGAAAAGACTTTGGAGATATGCAATATAATGGATTGGCGATTGTTAGATCATTTTATACCCGTTATCAGCCTAAGCTGACCCATAGTTATCGTATTGAACAAAATCAGCAGCCAGTAATGGTGTTTATTGATATAGATACAGGTATGCTAGTTCATAAAATGTATTATATATACCATCCTGTTTCTCAGTAGACTTGTGACCACTTGCTTGTAGAGGAGTGGTATCTTCATGCCAAAAGTCCTCCTTAGAGGTCTAAAATCAGGAGGAGAAGCTACTGAATAAATGCTAAAAGAAGGAGGAAGTTGAGGATGAACACCTCAACAAACCTAAATTATGATCATTAGAGAATTACAACAGATAGATATAAAAAAGATGCAGAAGGACTCAAAAACAAAGGTTTTTGTGATAGAACAAGATGAAGTAACGATGGGTTGCATTGAGATGATATATGATAAGGTCAGCAATTTCTTAGAGATACGAAACTTATGGGTTTTAGAACAATATCAAAGAAGAGGGATTGCTAGAAAATTAGTAAAGGCTTCTAAAGGTTACGCAAGGTTTGAAAAGGCTGAAGGGATTACGGTAATAATAGAAGAGAGTAACGATAATGCTATCCAGTTTTTCTTAAAAGAAGACTTTAAGGTTTGGCCAAAGAATGCGTTGTTGCAGCAGAAGGCAACCAGTGTGCTCTTAGGCTTTAAGTTTTCGGATATTTATAACAGCTAAGGTAGTGATATAAGAGAAGGAGAAAAAAATGCAATTAAATATCCTCTATAAAGATGATGAAATAATCGTAAAAAACATACTAGATTTTGATCCTAAGCATATATTTGAATGTGGACAATGTTTTCGATGGGAAAGAGAGTCAGATGGCAGTTATACAGGGGTTGCCTTTAAAAAGGTATTGAATGTAAAAAAGGTAGGGGAAGATGTTGTATTTCGATATACCACTAAAGAAGATTTCATGGAAATATGGATGGACTATTTTGACTTAAATACTGACTATAGTGAGATTAAAAGAAAATTAAGTAAAGATGATGCAGTTATGAAGGAAGCTGTAACCTTTGGTAAGGGAATTAGAATTTTGAGGCAAGAGCCATGGGAAACATTGGTATCTTTTATTCTATCAGCTAATAATAATATACCCAGGATAAAGAAATCTATTGAACTGTTGTGTGAAG
The DNA here is from genome assembly GCF_001042715.1 of Clostridium aceticum. NCBI lineage: Bacteria > Bacillati > Bacillota > Clostridia > Peptostreptococcales > Natronincolaceae > Andreesenella > Andreesenella acetica. Next base: position 377,406 of record NZ_CP009687.1, read on the forward strand.
GCCATGGAGAATATTTAGGAGAGTTTTACGGAAAAAAAAGATATGCTTTTCCTGATCCACAAACAATAGCCAAGCTAACTATAGAAGAAATTGCTGCTTGCAATACAGGGTATAGGGCTTCTTATCTTGCCAAAACCGCATCTGTGGTGGCTAGTATGCCTACAGCTTTGGAGAGAATAAAAAATCTCGATGCAACAGATTGTCAGAAGGAACTGATGAATTATTCGGGTGTAGGTCCAAAGGTTGCCCAATGCATATTGTTTTTTTGCATGGGTAAAATGGAAGCTTTTCCAGTGGATGTATGGATTAAAAGAGTGATGGAACACTTTTATTTTTCCCAAGAAACAGCAATCCCTAAAATACAAGAATTTGCTAAAGAAAGATACGGAGGATATGCGGGTTTTGCACAACAATATTTGTTTTACTATGCTAGGGAACTAGGCTTAGGAAAAAAATGAATCATGCTGCTTAGAGGCAGGGATTCAGTAATTCTCAAAAGAAAAACTAAGGAAAAACGGGGGAATAAGAATGTTGGGAACAGTTGTAAACGCAGTAGCTATTATTCTAGGAGGACTATTAGGTGTTTTGCTAAGGAAAGGTATTCCTGACCATTATAAAACTACGATCATGCAGGGGGTAGGTCTTAGTGTATTGGTGATCGGTCTAATGGGGGCTTTTAAAACTGGTAACATTCTTGTAGTAATATTCAGCATTGTATTAGGTAGTATTATTGGTGAAAAAATAAAGATTGCCACCAAATTAGATGAAGTAGGACTTTGGATAGAAGGAAAAATTGGTAAAGGGCAGGGGACTGTTGCTAAAGGATTTGTAACTGCAAGTCTTGTATACTGTGTAGGGGCAATGGCAATTGTAGGATCTTTAGAAAGTGGATTAACAGGAAATCATCAGACATTATATGCAAAGTCTCTCTTAGATGGAATTTCTGCGGTTATTTTTGCTTCCACCTTAGGTATAGGCGTGGCTTTTTCTGCTGCGGCTGTTTTTATCTATCAAGGACTGATTACTATAACAGCAGGTGCTGTAAAATATCTTTTGGTGGAGTCTGTTATACAGGAAATGTCAGCGATTGGAGGATTGCTGATTGTAGGGATAGCCTTTAACATTCTAGAAATCAAACGAATTTCTGTAGCCAATATGCTGCCAGCAGTATTTCTTCCTATTGTTTATCAGGTATTGCAGCCAGTATTGCAGCCGTTATTGCTTAGTATTAGTACAGTCTTACAAAATATCTTATAAAAAGCCACATAAGGTGGCTTTCTATAATTTATCTACAACTTATAAAGTTTATAAGTTGTAGATAAGTTATAATTTCCGTTATTGCTTATAACAAAGTCATCCTTTAAATTTTCCAAAGGAAGAATTTATTATATCGATAGGTTATCAATTTAGAAAAGCATGTAATTTTATGAAAAGAAATGAAAAAGTGTAAAAAACTTAGATAAATAGTAATAATAAACAATAATTGGTTATAATAACAACTAGTGAAGTTTGCCTGGTAAAATGCTTTTATATAATATTATAAATGTAATTAGCACTCTTTAAAGATGAGTGCTAACAAAAAAGTTAGGCAAATCTATTTTAAAATAAAAAATTTTGTTAAGGAGGTTAAATTATGAATATTAAACCATTGGGTGACAGAGTTGTTATTAAGAAAGTAGAAGCTGAGGAAACAACAAAAAGTGGTATTGTTTTACCAGGAAGTGCTAAAGAGCAACCACAAATGGCGGAAGTTGTGGCTGTAGGTCCTGGGGGTGTAATAGAAGGAAAAGAAATTACTATGGAAGTAAAACCAGGAGACAAAGTAATTTTCTCAAAGTATGCAGGAACAGAAGTAAAGTATGATGGTGTGGAATACACAATTTTAAGACAAAATGATATTTTAGCTATTGTTCAGTAGACAAGAGAAGAATACATAAAAGAGAAGAAAAAACAAAAAGATTCGAGGAGGGTATTACAATGGCAAAAGAAATTAAATTCAGTGAAAACGCTAGACGTGCGTTAGAATCAGGTGTAAATAAACTTGCAGACACTGTAAAGGTGACATTAGGGCCAAAAGGAAGAAATGTTGTTATTGATAAAAAGTTTGGATCTCCATTAATCACCAATGATGGTGTTACCATTGCTAGAGAAATTGAATTAGAAGATTCTTATGAAAATATGGGAGCTCAATTAGTAAAAGAAGTTGCTACAAAAACAAATGATGTGGCTGGAGACGGAACTACAACAGCTACACTTTTAGCACAGGCTATTATTAGAGAAGGTATTAAAAACGTAGCAGCTGGTGCAAATCCTATGATTCTAAAGAAGGGTATAGAAAAGGCTGTAACTGCAGCAGTAGCTGAATTGAAAAATATCTCTAAATCAGTAGAAGGTAAAGAAGCTATTGGGCAGGTAGGAGCTATTTCTGCTGGTGATGAAGAAATCGGAAAATTAATCGCAGATGCTATGGAAAAAGTAGGTAAAGATGGTGTTATTACTGTAGAAGAATCTAAGTCTATGGGAACTACTTTAGATGTAGTAGAAGGTATGCAGTTTGACAGAGGATATTTATCTCCATACATGGTTACAGATACAGAAAAAATGGAGGCTGTATTAAGTGATCCATACGTTTTAATTACTGATAAGAAGATTGCTAACATTCAAGAAATCCTGCCAGTATTAGAGCAAATCGTACAACAAGGTAAAAAACTATTGATCATTGCTGAAGATGTTGAAGGTGAAGCATTAGCTACATTAGTTGTAAACAAATTAAGAGGTACTTTTGAATGTGTAGCTGTAAAAGCTCCAGGCTTTGGCGACAGAAGAAAAGCTATGTTAGAAGATATCGCTATCTTAACTGGTGGTACAGTGATCTCCGAAGAACTAGGCTATGAGTTAAAGTCTGTTACAATTGACATGCTAGGAACAGCTAGAACCGTTAAAGTAGACAAAGAAAATACAACGATTGTAGAAGGCACTGGCGATCAAAAAGCCATTAAAGATAGAGTACATCAAATCAAAGTACAAATTGAAGAAACAACCTCTGAGTTTGATAAAGAGAAACTTCAAGAGAGATTAGCAAAATTATCTGGTGGTGTAGCTGTAATCCAAGTAGGTGCTGCTACTGAAACAGAACTAAAAGAAAGAAAGCTTAGAATTGAAGATGCATTAAACGCTACAAGAGCTGCTGTAGAAGAAGGTATCGTACCTGGTGGTGGTACAGCATTAGCAAATGTTGCTTCAGCAGTAGAAGCTTTATTAGATACTGTTGAAGGCGATGAAAAGACAGGTGTTAAGATTATCAGAAGAGCATTAGAAGAGCCTGTAAGACAAATTGCAGAAAACGCAGGGCTTGAAGGTTCTGTTATTGTAGAAAAAGTAATGAACGCAGAAAAAGGTATAGGTTTTGATGCACTAAATGAAAAGTATGTAAATATGTTTGAAGTAGGTATCGTAGACCCAACAAAAGTAACAAGATCTGCACTTCAAAACGCAGCATCTATTTCAGCAATGTTATTAACAACTGAAGCTGCAATAGTAGATGTTAAAGAAGATGAGCCAGCAATGCCTCCAGGAATGGGCGGCGGTATGCCAATGATGTAATAAAGTAATACAACAAAGGGAGTGGTTGCAACCACTCCCTTTATTATATTGGAAATAAATAGAAAAATAAAAATATTATAAATATTTTAAAAATATCTTGCTAATTTTCAAAAAACTTGGTATACTATAGATAAGATCCTTCCCAAGCAGGTTATACCAAAAAGCTTTACCATAAGTTTTGTATAGTAGCAATAAAGAAACAAGGCTTTCCAAAGTAATGCAAGAAGTATGATATAGTCAAGGTGTAAAGAGTTAGGTGTAAGGATAAAAGAAGTAAAGAAGTAAAGAAGTAAAGAAGTAAAGAAGTAAAGAAGTAAAGAAGTAAAGAAGTAAAGAAGTAAAGAAGTAAAGAAGTAAAGAAGTAAAGAAGTAAAGAAGTAAAGAAGTAAAGAAGTAAAAGAAGTAGCTATTAGATTATTGAGTGAAAGATTTTTAAGAAAAGATTTTTAAGAAAAGATTTGTAAGCATCTACCAGAAACTCATTTTGGGGATGACTGAGCTTCAAGATCGTAAGCTTGTTGTAAAAGAGTAAATTTGTTAGTAAATAAGAGTAAGAAATAAGAAAGGAATTAAGTGAAAGAATTGATTGAAGAAGTGTTTCAAAAATCTGCTGAGAAGGATTTTAAAAGATAATAGACCAGGTATTCAGTTTACTGAAAATCTGGTCTATTAATTTTTTGTAGATATTCACAGCTTTAGCTGAAGAAATTCACTATTTTAACTCGGTTTTCATTTGATTATACTTTGTTTTAGCACTTTGAACATCTTGAGACTGAGCTTGCTTCACTTGATACCAACCTCTTTTTTGCATAGCATCAAAAATTTGATATTCGATTTGCTGTGTGTCATTTAAACACTGTGTTAAATGCTGTCTTAAATTTTGGCAAGAAGCTTCAGTAATACCGACGTTATAAGCAGAGGTTACTTGCTTCGCGGAGGCCAATAGATCGTTCATTAACTCTTTTTCAGTAAAGCTGGCTTGATGGTTTGTATTCATAAAATAACCCTCCTTGAAATATGTTTAAAGTTATTCTCTCGATTGCCTATTGATTATTGATGAGAGTTTAGATAATTTAATAATTCATTGTAATGTTGTTTATGCTTTTGAGCTGCTTGCTGACATAAATTTTTTAGTTCAGTATCTGTGCAATATCCAGCATAGGTAGCAAACTTTTTGTTCATCATGGCTTCATAGTTTAACTGATCTTCTAAGATTTTTAAGTTATTAGCATCTAACTGTGGTGTTGCTTGATTGTTCATGTTGGTATTCATTGATACAACCTCCTTAAGATGTGTTAGAGTAGAATCTATTCCTACATTATTATTTAACAAAATTAAAAAGATATAGATTGAAAATAAACCCATACATGAATAAACTTGTTACTTCCAGTAAATGAATCTTGATGAAGCCGTTTTGCTAGTATAGAAAAACAGACAAAGATTAGAAAAAGCAAAAAAAATCATGTATAATGGATAGAAAGGAAAGACTACTTACGACAGTATGCAAGGAGGGGTTTTTAAATGATTTATAGAGAGTATGGTAATACGGGAAAAAAGGTTTCTGTCATCGGATTTGGCGGAATGCGTTTTGGTAAAGATGAAGATTATGCTGTAGAGGTTGTCCGAAGAGCCAGTGAGTTAGGTATTAATTATTTTGATACAGCACATCTTTATTGTGATGGACGAAGTGAAGCCATTTTTGGAAAGGCATTTAAAAATATGCCAAGGGAGTTTTATACCTCCACAAAAACTATGTTGAGGATCGATCCTGATGCAGATGCTGTAAGAAGAAGAATAGAAGATTCTCTAAATAAGTTAGGTGTAGAGAAAATCAACTTTTTTCATATGTGGTGCATTATGAACTTAGAACAGTATACAAAGATTATGGCTCCTGGCGGTCCTTATGAGGGAGCTATGAAAGCAAAAGAGGAAGGTTTGATCGATCACTTGGTATTTTCTACCCATTGTAAAGGGCAAGATATCCGTAAAATTATTGAAGATAAAGTTTTTGAAGGGGTATTGCTGGGTTATAATGTTATTAATCATCCCTTCCGCCAGGAAGGTATCAAAGCCGCCCTTGAACATAATGTAGGAGTTGTAACCATGAATCCTTTAGGAGGGGGATTAATTCCCCAGCATCATGAGTATTTTGACTTTATAAAACAATATGAAGGTGAATCTGTAAACCAAGCAGCCTTAAGATTCAATGGGGCACAAGATGGTATAACGGTGGTTTTAGCAGGGATGGGGACGCTAGAAGAGGTGGAGGAAAACATAAAGACTTTAGAACATCCACTAACCTTCTCGGAGGAAAAACGTGAAGAAATTAAAAGAAAAATTGCTAAAGATATGGACTCCTTATGCACAGGTTGTCAATACTGCATTAGCTGTCCTAAAAAAATACAGATCCATCACTATCTACAGGCATATAATTTGAAGGTGTTAAAGGATGAAGAAACAATGAAAAAGCAGGTTGACTGGTTAAAACAAGCCGGTAGGATTAAAGAAGATGACCCTATTGCAGCCGACTGTATAGCCTGTGGTAAATGCGAGGTTGTATGTACACAAAAGCTGCCTATTATAGAGCGGTTAAAGGAAATGGGTGAGTTATAGTACATAGGTTATAAACCATAATTTCTAAATTTTAATAAGGGGTGTATGAGATGGAATTTAATTTAAAGGTTGGTATGTCTTATAAGGTAGAATTAGAAGTAGAACTGAAGGACACAGCAGTATCTCTAGGAAGTGGAAGTGTAGAGGTATTGGCCACACCAAGAATGATTGCGTTAATGGAAAATGCGGCAATGAAGGTAGTAGCGGCTGATTTACCAGAAGGCTATTCCACTGTGGGAACACATTTAGATGCTAAACATATGGCTGCTACCCCAATTGGTATGAAGGCTTATGCAGAAGCAGAGTTAGTGAAAGTAGAAGGTAAGAAACTTACTTTTAATATTGCTGCCTATGATGAAAAGGATAAGATCGGAGAAGGAACTCATACAAGATACATTATTGCAGTAGATAAATTTATGGAAAAAACCAATCAAAAACTAGATGCATAGAAAGTCCGAACGAAACCGCAAAAAATGGTAAAATAATTCTTGACTTTTGTCGAATGATTTGTTAAGTTATATATTAATTAACAACTCAATAAAAACAACACTCATATAATATCGATAATATGGATCGATAGTTTCTACCATTGGGACCGTAAATCCCTGGGCTATGGGTGAAGTTATTATATTGCGGTGGGGCTGTATGGAGAGGATTTCTGTGTGGTTTTGCTGAACTTTATATATTTTATAAAACCCGTATAATAATTTCACTCTTTTGAGAGAGTAATTATTATACGGGTTTCTTTATCTTAATATCATTTCAACAAAGGAGGGTTTACCCCATGGAGGATAAGATTGTAAAAGAAGGCTTAACCTTTGACGATGTTCTATTGATTCCTGCTAAATCTGAGATTTTACCAAATGAAGTGGACTTATCTACTTACCTAACAAAGACAATAAAGCTGAATGTTCCATTGATGAGTGCTGGGATGGATACAGTAACAGAAGGTAAGATGGCAATCTCGATGGCTAGAGAAGGCGGCATCGGCATCATTCATAAAAATATGTCAATAGAAGAACAAGCATTAGAAGTGGACAAGGTAAAGCGAAGTGAGCATGGGGTGATTGTAGATCCCTTCTTTTTATCACCAGAACATGCTGTTTCCGATGCTTTAGAACTTATGGAGCGATACCATATCTCTGGTGTACCTATCACTGTAAAAGGAAAACTTGTAGGTATCATTACGAATCGTGATATTCGTTTTGAGACCAATTATGATAGAAGTATTACAGAGGTAATGACCAAAGACAACCTAATCACTGCCAAAGAAGGTATTACAATGGAGGAAGCCCAAAAGATTTTGATGGCGAATAAGATTGAAAAGCTGCCTATTGTAGATCAGGAGAGCATGCTAAAGGGATTAATTACCATTAAGGATATAGAAAAATCCATAAAATACCCTAACTCAGCTAAGGATTCAAAGGGCAGACTATTGGTAGGTGCAGCAGTAGGTATTACTAAAGATATGATGGAGAGAGTAGAAGCTTTGTATAAGGCCAAAGTAGATGTAGTGGTTGTAGACACTGCCCATGGACATTCTAAAGGCGTTGTTGAGGCGGTAAAACAAATTAAAGCACAATATCCTGAACTTCAACTAGTAGCTGGGAACATAGCTACTGCAGAAGCGACGGTAGCCTTGATTGAAGCAGGAGCAGATGCTGTTAAGGTAGGTATTGGTCCTGGATCGATTTGTACGACAAGGGTTGTAGCAGGAATAGGGGTTCCGCAAGTTACAGCTGTATACGATTGTGCAAAAGCAGCCAAGGCTTATGATGTACCAGTCATTGCGGATGGGGGTATAAAATACTCTGGAGATATTCCAAAGGCCATAGCTGTAGGAGCCAATGTTGTCATGATAGGCTCTTTATTTGCAGGCACAGAAGAAAGTCCTGGGGAAACAGTGATTTATAAGGGAAGAAGTTTTAAAACCTATCGAGGTATGGGATCTATCGGTGCTATGGAAAAGGGCAGTAAGGATCGTTACTTCCAAGAAGACAATAAAAAGTTAGTACCAGAGGGCGTAGAAGGAAAAGTACCTTACAAAGGGCCTTTAAAGGATACTGTACTACAGCTAGTAGGTGGATTAAAGGCTGGTATGGGGTACTGTGGTACTGCTACGATTAAAGACCTACAGGAAAATGGAAAATTCATTAGGATTACAGGGGCAGGATTAAGAGAAAGTCATCCCCATGATATCATCATTACAAAAGAAGCACCAAACTATAGTGTAGGAGAATAAGGACGAGAGGATGAATCCCATGAATAATGAACTAATCCTAATTCTGGATTTTGGTGGACAGTATAACCAATTAATTGCTAGAAGAGTTAGAGAGTGTAATGTATACTGCGAAGTTGTACCCTATAAAGTAAGTTTAGAGGAAATCAAAGAGAAAAACCCTAAAGGTATTATTTTTACAGGAGGACCCGCCAGTGTTTATGGAGAAAAATCTCCAAAATGTGATGAAGGCATCTTTGCCTTAGGTATTCCTGTATTGGGAATTTGCTACGGCGGACAGCTGATGGCAGAGACTTTGGGGGGCAAGGTAAAGGCTGCTGAAAAAAGAGAGTATGGAAAAACTGCTTTAAACCTAAATAAGGATTCTGCACTATTTAAAGATATAGCACAAAATAGTATTTGTTGGATGAGTCATACAGATTTTATTGAAAGAGCACCAGAAAACTTTATTATCACAGCTACTACAGCGGACTGTCCTGTAGCGGCTATGGAAAACCCAGAGAAAAAACTTTATGCTGTTCAATTTCATCCTGAGGTAGAGCATACAGCGTCTGGAAAAGAAATGATTAAAAATTTCTTGTACGAAGTATGTGACTGTGAAGGAACTTGGACCACAGAAAATTATATTGAAGAAGAAATAGAAGCAGTTAAAAGTATGGTGGGGGACAAAAAAGTATTATGTGCTTTATCTGGCGGAGTAGACTCTTCTGTAGCGGCAGTGTTGATTCATAAGGCGATTGGTGACAACCTGACTTGTGTTTTTGTAGATCATGGATTGCTTCGTAAAGAAGAAGGTGATCAGGTAGAAGAAATCTTTAAAAATAAGTTTAAGATGAACTTTATCCGAGTAAATGCAAAGGAACGTTTCCTTGGAAAATTAGCTGGCGTATCAGACCCAGAAAGAAAACGAAAAATCATTGGTGAAGAGTTTATCCGTCTTTTTGAGGAGGAAGCTAGAAAATTAGGAGAAATTGATTATCTAGTACAGGGTACCCTTTACCCAGATATTATAGAAAGTGGCACAGAGACAGCTTCTGTTATCAAAAGCCACCATAATGTAGGTGGACTTCCTGAGGATATGCAGTTTGAGCTTATAGAACCTTTTAAATATCTGTTTAAAGATGAGGTAAGGGCTGTAGGTACGCAATTAGGTCTTCCAGAAGAAGTTGTTTGGAGACAACCCTTCCCAGGACCTGGGCTAGCTGTACGTGTTTTAGGGGAAATTACAGAAGAAAAACTGCACATTGTTCGGGAAGCGGATGCAATTGTTCGAGAAGAAATCAAAAAAGCTGGTTTAGATCGAGAAATTTGGCAATACTTCGCCGTACTACCGGGTATCATGAGTGTAGGGGTGATGGGAGATGAAAGAACCTATGCCCATACAATAGGAATAAGAGCCATCACCAGTTCTGATGCTATGACAGCAGATTGGGCGAGGATTCCTTTTGATGTATTGGAAAGAATGTCTAACCGAATCGTAAACGAGGTACAGGGTGTTAATCGCATTGTTTATGATATTACATCTAAACCGCCGTCAACGGTGGAGTGGGAATAAGACAATCGATATAAAGTTTAATTAGAATTAACATTCGTAATAGAGCAAACTTAATTCAAAATATGCATATAAATATTCGAAAAATCCATTGACCTTTTACACTGTATTTGTTATCATAGAGGTAGCAAGACGTGCTATGACAACAGAAACCTCATATAAAGTCGATAATAGGGTTCGACAGTTTCTACAGGATAACCGATAATTATTCTGCTATGAGTGAAAGTGTATCTAGGGTTCCGTTCTTAAGAAGAAGCTGGTCCAAGGGATACAGGCATTGCTTCAATGCTACACCGATGGGAAAAAAGCCCAGACGGATAGGTTCACTTTAAAACAACCTGTCCGTCTGGGTTTATTTTTTTATAAATATGGCATCATAAAACTATAACAAAAAGGAGGTCATACTTATGAGTACAAAAGGTTTAGACAGAATGTTTAAGCTTACGGAAAATAAAACTGATGTAAAAACGGAAATTATTGCAGGTATTACTACTTATATCACAATGGCGTATATTTTATTTGTAAATCCTGATCTTTTATCTATTGCTGGTATGGATTTTAATGCTGTCTTTATGGCGACTTGCCTTTCAGCGGCGATTGGTACATTGATTATGGGCTTTTATGCAAACTTGCCCTTCGCGCAAGCACCAGGAATGGGGTTAAATGCATTCTTTACCTTTGGCGTTGTATTAGGCTTAGGGTATACATGGGAACAGGCTTTAGCAGCTATTTTTATTTCAGGAATTGTTTTTATTCTCTTAACTGTAACAGGTCTTAGAACTGCTATTGTAGAAGCTATTCCCACATCGTTAAAGCACGCTATTGGCGGAGGTATTGGACTATTTATTGCGTTACTTGGCTTTAAAAATGCAGGGATCGTTGTGCCTTATGAAGCTACTTTAGTGACATTAGGAAATTTTCAAGATCCAGCAGTACTATTAGCAGTGATTGGTTTAATCATTACTGGCGTATTAATGGTAAAGAGAGTAAAGGGAGCTATTTTAATTGGTATTTTAGCAACAATGCTTCTTGGTATCCCTATGGGAGTAACTGATCTATCCGCTGGGATGAACTTCTCCTTTGATATTCGACCTACTTTATTTAAAATGGATTTACCTGGATTATTAAACATTGGAGAAGCTGGTGTTGTAGGAGCAATAACAAGTGTACTAACCGTTGTTATATCCTTCAGTTTAGTAGATATGTTTGATACCATTGGTACATTAATCGGTACAGGTGCAAAAGCAAAAATGTTAGATGAGAATGGCAATTTACCTAATATGAGCAAGGCTTTAATGGCAGACGCTGTTGCAACTTCTGCTGGAGCTTTGTTAGGAACATCTACAGTAACTACTTATGTTGAATCAGCTGCTGGTGTAGCTGAAGGTGGAAAAACCGGACTAACTGCTGTAACAACAGGGATATTATTCATATTTTCTATACTTTTAGCACCTTTTGCATTGATGGTGCCAGCAGAAGCAACAGCTCCTGCACTAATCATCGTGGGTGTTCTAATGATGGGTACATTAAAGGAAATTGATTTTGAAGACTTTGGTGAAGCATTGCCTGCCTTCCTAACCATTGCAATTATGCCATTTTCCTTCAGTATAGCAAATGGTATCGCAGCAGGACTTGTGTTTCTTCCAATTGTTAAAATTGCTACAGGAAAAGCAAGAGAAGTGCATCCAACGGTGTATGTACTAGCTATTCTGTTTATTCTAAGGTTTACGATACTACCTCATTAATTAAAAACAGCAGCTAAGAAAACCTTAGCTGCTTTTCTAAACTTAAATTTATTAGGGATTAGTCGGAAAAGGAGGGAGTAGTTTGAATTTCAAAAAAATTGGGATAATTGGTGGAGGACAGCTGGGGAAAATGATGATTTTAGAGGGGAAGAAGTTAGGACTTCATTTTACTGTTTTAGACCCTAGTCAGGACTGTCCAGCCTTCTCCATTACAGATGAATATATTGAAGGGAATTTTTACGATAAAGATAAAATTCGAACTTTAGCTGAGGTAACAGACCTGATTACTTATGAATTTGAACACATTGATGCAGATATATTGATGGAACTTAGGGAGGAAGGCTATAAAATTTATCCTACCCCATCAACACTAAAAATCATTCAAGATAAATTTCAACAAAAAAGTTTTTTAAAGCAATGTAATATTCCTGTGCCAGCTTTTGAAGCAGTAGATTCAGTAGAGGGAATTCATACAGCTGTTGAGAAATATGGTTTACCACTGCTTTTGAAGAGTTGTCGAGGAGGATATGATGGCAAAGGAAACTATCTTATAAAGCAAAGGGAAGAAGTCTTAAATGCTTACCATACCTTAGGGGGAGATACTGCTCAACTTATGGTAGAGGCCTTTGTTCCCTTTATCAAAGAAATTTCAGTGGTTGTAGCAAGAGGTATAGATGGAGAAATAAAGGTATATCCTTTAGCGGAAAATATTCATGAAAACAACATTTTGAAAACCACCATTGTTCCAGCTAGAGTAAATAAAGTAGCAGCATATAAGGCACAAGCACTGGCTTTGAAAACAATGGAACAACTAAAGGGTGTAGGGATATTTTGTGTAGAGATGTTTGTGGATGCTAAGGATGAAGTATTGATCAACGAAATTGCTCCTCGAACCCATAATTCTGGACATTATACGATAGAAGCCTGTAGTATTTCTCAATTTGCCCAACATATTCGAGCGATTTTAGGATTACCCCTTGGAGAAACAAAGTTATTAAAGCCAGCAGTCATGATCAATCTCTTAGGAGAAGATGGTTATGACGGAAGAGCAAAAATAATAGGTGTTGAAGAGATCATGGGAATTTCAGAAGCCTATCTTCACTTTTATGGGAAGACTTTTACACAGCCGGAGCGTAAGATGGGACATGTAACTGTATTGGCAGATGATATAGATTCAGCTTTAAGTAAAGGAAAGAAAGTAAGTGAATTGATGCGGATTATCGCAGAAGATTAAGTTTTGTGTACTGGGAGGGAAAATATGAAGAATACGGTTGTAAGCATCATTATGGGAAGTGATTCGGATTTACCCATCATGCAGGAGGCAGCACAGATTTTAGAAGACCTAGGGGTTGCCTATGAATGTAGTATTGTATCTGCACATCGTACGCCGGATAGGATGTATGAATTTGCCAAGACAGCAGAAAAAAGAGGTATTCAAGTCATTATAGCAGGGGCAGGAGGTGCGGCTCATCTGCCGGGTATGGTGGCTTCTTTAACCAACCTGCCGGTAATCGGAGTTCCGGTACAGAGTAAAACGCTAAACGGCGTGGATTCCCTTTACTCTATCGTGCAGATGCCCCCTGGTATTCCTGTAGCTACTGTAGCTATTAATGGTGCAAAAAATGCTGGTATATTAGCGGCACAAGTAATTGCTTTACAGGATCAAAAAGTAAAGGCAAATCTCGTAAAGTATAAAGAAGGTCTTAGAGAGATGGTGGAGGAAAAAGCAGCCAAACTAGAAGCGGTAGGCTACGAAAGTTATTTGTCCAAGTAAGGATTTGATTATAAATTTTGGGTAGCGGATGTGTAGGAGGGGTTAAGATGTGTAAAATAGAAAAATTGCAGATGCTTTATGAAGGAAAGGCGAAAAAAGTTTATAAAACCAGTCATGAAGATCAATATATTGTAGAGTATAAAGATGATGCTACTGCTTTTAATGGGGAGAAAAAGGGGACAATTACCAATAAGGGTATTGTCAATAATCAGATGACGGCACTGATTTTTAGTATCTTGAAGGAACAGGGCATCGACAATCATTATATTGAGACCTTAAGTGATAGAGAAATGTTGGTAAAGGCAGTAAAAATCCTGCCAGTAGAGGTTATACTAAGAAATGCAGCTGCTGGTTCTATAGCAAAACGTTTGGGACTGGAGGAAGGAAAAATCTTTAAGACTCCGGTTTTAGAATTCTGTTACAAGAACGATGCCTTAGGAGATCCCATGATTAATGAAGATCATGTAATGGTTTTAGAACTTGCTACAGAAGAAGAAATAAAAGCTATCAAAGTATTGACCATTAAAATCAATGACGTGTTAAAGAAATTTTTTATAGAAAAAAACTTGAAGTTAATTGATTTTAAACTAGAGTTTGGTTTATACAAAGGACAGGTGATCTTAGCAGATGAAATATCTCCAGATACTTGTAGACTTTGGGATGTTCATACCAATGAAAAATTAGATAAAGACCGTTTCAGAAGAGATTTGGGCAACGTTGAGGAGTCCTACCAAGAAGTATTAAGTCGATTGAAGGGTTAAACTTGTTTTAGAAACTGAAACATTGGGGAATCAGATAAAGATGCTGCTCCACCTTAAAAGAAAAATCAAGATAAATAGATGAATGTAAAAAAATTCAGGAAGATAGAGAGGGGCATTAAAATGTATCGTGGAATAAATCTCGATAAATTAAAAGAAGAATGTGGTGTATTGGGGATTTATACAGATAGTGATGAAGATACCTCTAGACTTTTATATTACGGACTATATGCATTGCAGCACAGAGGTCAAGAGAGTGCAGGAATTGCTGTGAATAATGGTGTAAAAAGCAATTATCATAAAGGCATGGGCTTGGTGCCGGATGTATTTAACGAGGATATTTTAAAGAAACTCCTAGGACATATCGGGATAGGTCATGTAAGGTACTCTACTGCGGGAGAGAGCTATGTTGAAAATGCACAGCCCTTAGTGGCTAGATATAGAGGTGGCAGTATTTCGCTGGCCCACAATGGGAATTTGACCAATGCAAAAGTTATTAAAGAGCGATTAGAGGATGATGGCGTGATTTTTCAAACCTCTACTGATAGCGAAGTTATCGTTAATTTAATCTCCCGATACAGTAATGATGGAATGATGGATGCCATTGAAAGAACGATGGACTTAATCAAGGGAGCCTACTCTTTAGTGGTCATGACAGAAGAAGAACTTATTGGGGTGAGGGACCCGCTGGGATTAAGACCTCTCTGTTTGGGGAAAGTGGAAAATAGTTATGTATTAGCCTCAGAAAGTTGTGCCTTCGATGTTATGGGTGCTACCTTAGTAAGGGATATCGAACCAGGAGAAATTGTAACGATTAATAAAGAAGGTATTCAATCTACCTTTTATAAAAATAATGGTAAAAGAGCATCCTGTATTTTCGAATATATTTATTTCGCTCGTCCAGATAGTGTCATTGATGGGGTAAGCGTTTATGAAGCTAGAAAAAATGCAGGAAGGATATTAGCAAAAGAATATCCAGTAGAAGCAGATTTAGTAGTGGCTACACCGGACTCCTCTGTGCCAGTTGCTATAGGATATGCAGAGGCTTCAGGAATACCTTATGGAGAAGGTTTGATAAAAAATAGATATGTTGGAAGAACCTTTATTCAGCCAACGCAATCTATGCGGGAATTGGCAGTAAGGCTGAAACTAAACCCTCTTAAAGAAACGATACAAGGCAAAAAAATTGTTTTGATAGATGACTCCATCGTAAGAGGAACCACCAGCAGACGTCTGGTAGAAAGATTAAAAAGTGCTGGAGCTGAGGAGGTTCATGTAAGAATTAGCTCTCCTCCTGTTGCATTTGGATGTTATTTTGGTATAGATACACCAGATAGAAGCCAGTTAATTGGAGCAGTAAAAACAGTAGAACAAATTAGAAAAATGATTGGAGCGGATAGTTTGGGCTATATCAGCACCGATGGATTGGTGCAAGCTACTGTTTTACCTAAAGAACATTTTTGTTTAGCTTGTTTCAACGGGGACTATCCTTTAGAAGTACCTGAGGTAGGGGAAAAAAAGGTGTTTGAGAGATTATCAGGAGGTGAATAGCATTGGAAAATATGACCTATAAAAATGCTGGAGTAGATGTGGAAGAAGGACAAAGGGCAGTTCAGCTAATGAAGAACCATGTAAAGAGTACTTTTAATAAGAATGTTTTAGAAGATATAGGGGGATTTGGTGGACTATTTGCTTTGGATTTAAAAGATATCAAGGAGCCTATTTTGGTTTCTGGGACAGATGGTGTAGGCACCAAACTAAAATTGGCCTTTTTGTTGGATCAACATGACACCATAGGTCAAGATTGCGTTGCTATGTGTGTCAACGATATATTATGCCAAGGAGCAAAACCACTATTCTTTTTAGACTATATAGCTACTGGCAGGCTCAAAGCTGAAAAAGTAGCGGATATCGTAAAGGGTATTGCAGAAGGATGTAAAATGGCAGGTTGTGCCTTGATTGGTGGAGAAACAGCAGAAATGCCGGGCTTTTATCAGGATGGAGAGTATGATGTTGCTGGTTTTTCTGTAGGCTTGGTGGATAAGTCCAAAGTAATCACAGGCAAAGAGATTCAAGCGGGAGATGTGATCATAGGGATTCCCTCCAGTGGACTTCACAGTAACGGTTTTTCATTAGTAAGAAAAGTGTTTTTAGAAGGAGACAAGTTTTCTTTAAATGCACCGATAGAAGAACTAGGAAGTACTTTGGGAGAAGCCTTAATTATTCCTACAAAAATTTATGTTAAAGCAGTTACAGAGGTATTGAAGTCAATAGAAGTAAAAGGGATTGCCCATATCACTGGCGGAGGGTTTTATGAGAATGTCCCAAGAATCTTACCGGAGGAAGTGGATGCCCACATTCAATTAGACAGTTGGCAGATACCTCAAATATTTAAAATGATTCAAACAGTAGGGAACATCCAAGAAGAAGAAATGTACAAGACCTTCAATATGGGAATCGGTATGATGCTGGTGGTACAGGAGAAGGATGTTGAAACAACTTTAACAATTTTACAGGAAGCTGGAGAAAACCCTTATAAAATAGGAGAAATCCGTGCTGGAAATAAACAGGTGGTATTATGCAGGGAATAAAAATAGCTGTGCTTATATCTGGCGGCGGTACCAATCTTCAATCTTTGATAGATGCAGTAGAAGAAGGATCTATCAAAGGAAGCATTGCTTTAGTGATTTCCGACAGAAAAGGAGCCTTTGGACTTACGAGAGCAGAAAATCATGGAATACAAGCAATGCTTTTGGACAAGAAAACCTACGGAGGAATAGAAGAGCGGGATGCTGCTCTTCTGCAGATATTACAGGAGCAGAAAATAGATTTAATCGTTTTAGCAGGATACCTAGCGATAGTCCCACAGAGGATTATTGCCAAATATGAAAACAGAATGATAAATATTCATCCCTCCCTCATACCAAGCTTTTGCGGCAGTGGCTATTATGGTGAAAAGGTGCATCAGGAAGCCTTGAATAGAGGTGTGAAGGTGACAGGGGCGACGGTTCATTTTGTTAACGAAGAAACCGATGGAGGACCTATTATTTTACAGGAAACCGTCACAATAGACTTTGATGATGACTTAAAGGACATACAGACAAAAGTACTAGAGATCGAGCATAAAATCCTTCCGCAAGCAGTAAGGTTATTTGCAGAGGGCAGGCTAAAGGTTATAGGAAATAGAGTGAAAATTCTGTAGTAAAAATAAAACATAAAAAATCTGTAAATGGGGTGGAGATATGATAAAAAGAGCACTAATAAGCGTTTCTGACAAAACTGGTATTGTAGATTTTGCAAAAGAGTTGGTAAAGTTAGGGATAGAGATATTGTCCACTGGAGGAACGGCTAAGCTTTTAAGAGATGCTGAGGTAAATGCCATCGATGTCTCTGATGTAACAGGTTTTCCAGAATGTCTTGATGGCAGGGTAAAGACTTTACATCCGGCAGTTCACGGAGGTATTTTAGCTATAAGGGATAATGAAGAACATCAAAAGACTTTGCAACAGCAAAATATCACACCTATCGATTTGGTGGTAATCAACCTATATCCCTTCAAAGAAACCATCTTAAAAGAAGGGGTAACAATGGAAGAAGCTATAGAAAACATTGATATTGGTGGACCAGCCATGTTGCGATCTGCTGCGAAAAACCACAAATTCGTGACGGTTGTAACAGATCCTAGAGATTACGAAAAAGTTCTTGAAGAAGTGAGAGAAAAAGGGAATACAGCCTTTGAAACAAGATATGACTTAGCTTTAAAGGTCTTTCAACATACAAGTCATTATGATACATTGATTGCTGCTTACTTAGGTAAAGATAAAGAGGGCTTCGGTGATACTTTAACCTTAACCTATGAAAAGGTACAGGATTTAAGGTATGGTGAAAACCCTCATCAGCAGGCGGTTTTCTATAGGGAAGTAGGATTTCAAGCGGGAACATTGGTAGAAGGTGTCCAACTACAGGGGAAAGAACTATCTTTTAATAATATCAATGATGCCAATGGGGCGTTAGAATTATTAAAGGAATTTGAAGAACCTACAGTGGTGGCCATCAAGCACACAAATCCTTGCGGAGTAGCTTCTGGTAAAGATATCTATGAAGCCTATAGTAAAGCCTTTGAAGCAGATCCTCTGTCTATTTTTGGAGGTATTATTGCTACCAACCAAGTCATAGATGGAAGAACAGCAGAAAAAATGCAGGATGTTTTCTTAGAAGTAATTATAGCTCCTGATTTTACTGAAGAAGCTTTAAGAATATTCAGTGATAAACAGAATCTAAGATTAATCAAGTTGTCGAATATTACAGTGAAAAAACAAAAAGCTATCGATATGAAAAAGGTAGCTGGAGGTCTTTTGATTCAAGATATCAATAAGAACTTGATGCAAGAAATAGAAACAGTGACAGAGAAAAAGCCTACTGAAGAAATGATGGAAGACCTAGTGTTTGCTTTTAAAATCGTGAAGCATGTAAAATCTAATGCTATTGTATTGGTAAAGGATAAACAAACCTTGGCGGTAGGACCGGGACAAACCAGTAGAATATGGGCTCTGCAAAATGCCATTAAAAATAGCACCCATAATCTTGAGGGCAGTGTTTTAGCATCAGATGCTTTCTTCCCCTTTAGCGACTGTGTAGAGGCGGCTTTTAAAGCTGGTGTAAAAGCCATCATCCAGCCGGGAGGCTCTCTAAATGATAAAGTGTCTATTGAAGCCTGCAATGAACAGGGGATTGCTATGGTGTTTACAGGAATGAGACATTTTAAACATTAGTTTAGGGATCTTGGAGTAACGAAGAATTTTACTAATACTAAGATCCTTCGACTCCGCTTTGCTCCCCTCAGGATGACAAATTATGGACTAAGTTAACGCTAATGCGTTATATATGCAACTTGGTTTGTGCAATTTTTAGGATTTTTCATTCCAGAGCTTTAGCGTTGTCAATACTTGAAATGAAATGAGGGTATATATTAAATTTTCATTACTACATCAGATATAGATAACCAATTTTATACCTTAACAAAATACGCCTTCCTGCGATTTCAGAAATGAACAATGTTAGCAATTCACTCCAGTCTGCATTTTGTTAAGCTTTGTAGTTGGTTATCTATATAGATGTGCGCCCCTAAATTTTAATATACTAAGGGCTACATTTGCAGCCCGCGGTTTTGAGGCGAAACCGTAGACCGTGTATATTAAAATTTAACTTTAGAAGCGCACATCTATAATTGCACAATTCAACTATTTAACTATTTAACTATTTATGAGTATAAGTTTCTAATTTAGATATCTATAGGTATTTATAACATATGGAGGTGAAGATATTGAAGGTATTGGTGGTTGGCAATGGGGGCCGGGAGCATACAATTGTTTGGAAATTAAGTCAAAGTCCATTGGTAAAGGAAATATATTGTGCACCTGGAAACCCTGGAATAGCAGAATTAGCAAAGTGTGTAGAAATATCTGTGGAAAATATAGAGGAACTTGCAGATTTTTCCCGGGAAATGTCAATCGATGTAACTATAGTAGGACCTGAAGTGCCGTTGGTATTAGGAATTGCTGATAAGTTTAAAGAGCAAGGGCTTAAGGTTATAGGACCTTCTCAAGGGGCAGCACAACTAGAGGGCAGCAAATCCTTCTCTAAGGATTTTATGAAGAAGTACCATATCCCTACGGCTATGTATCATGAGGTACATTCCTATGACGAGGCGATAGAAGCATTGAAGGAATATAGTTTTCCAGTAGTGATCAAGGCAGATGGTTTAGCGGCAGGGAAGGGTGTTTTAATCTGCGGCAATCAACAGGAGGCAGAAAAGGCTCTAGAGGATATATTGATCACAAAGGTCTTTGGAAGTGCAGGAAATAAGGTGGTTATTGAAGAATTTTTAGAAGGTATAGAAACCTCAGTCCTTTGTTTTGTAGATGGCAAAACCATTGTGCCGATGGTAAGTAGTCAAGATCATAAGAGAATTTATGATGGAGATCAAGGACCAAATACTGGAGGAATGGGAACTTATTCTCCTAACTATGTGTACACAGATGAAGTGGCTAAAGTGGTTGAAAGAGATATACTACAACCTACATTAGGGGGAATCCAAGAGGAAAACATGGATTACAAAGGCATACTTTTTATTGGTCTGATGATTACAAAAGAAGGTCCAAAGGTACTGGAATATAATGTAAGATTTGGAGACCCTGAAACGCAAGTGGTTTTGCCTAGATTGGAGACTGACTTAATGGAAATATTTCTTGCTATGCTAGAAGAAAAACTTTCTGATATAAAGATTGTATGGAACAACAAAGCTGTAGTATGTGTGGTACTGGCTTCGGGAGGCTACCCTGGAGACTATGAAAAAGGTAAAGCGATTTCAGGACTAGGGGAAGTGGCGGAAAATACCATTGTTTTTCATGCTGGAACTGCTATAAAGGAAAATAAACTAGTAACCAATGGGGGGCGGGTACTAGGGGTTACCTCTTGGGCACAAGACATAGAAACTGCTAAAAAACAGGCTTATATAAGTGTAGATCACATAGATTTTGAAGGAAAAACTTATCGAAAAGATATAGCAGTGAGATAACTCTCACTGCTATATCTATTTCTAAGGATATGAAATAAATGGAGGGAAAACCAGTATGCTTAACAACAAGCAGTTTGTATAGGAAATTTTGAAGAGCTCTCTGCTCTTTTCAATAAAGTATATGCTTGTAAATACTATGTGTTCCTAAGTACCGCTGTTTTTTTATGTGAAACCTCCATTAGAGCTATCCTTAAACACACCTACTTGTGGAGAAACAGTCATTGTTATAAAATATAGAGGTAGTTGTAGGCGATGATTGCTGCGTAGAAGGAGATACAGTAATGAACATAAAAAAAGTGTATTTAATGATAATGATTGCACTATTGTTTTTAAACAGAGTAATAGTTATAGCAAGTGCTGAAAATGCTGATGAGATAGAACCGCAAAAAACAATTTCTATTGCTGTGGAATTGAATATGCCTCCACTACAGTATATAGAAAACCATCAACCTACAGGTTTTCATATAGATCTTTTGAATAGCATAGGAGAGCTTCAAAATATAAGTATTGAATATGTACCAATGTCATTGGAAAAGAGCATAAAAGCACTAGAAGATGGGGAAGTAGATGGTATTCTAGGGGTGAATTATTTGGCGGGTTTGTCTGAAAACTTTATGTTTACAGAAGCACTTTTGAACTCTTCTGTGGGTTTGGTGGCAAAGAATTCTCCGGAGGAATTGACAGATATGCTTATTGCTTTGAAGAGAAATACAGTAGAATATCAATATTTGCAAAATGTCAGAAGAATACAGTATCATACCACCAGCAACACGATAGATGCTTTTAACTTAATGCTGGGTGGTAGAGCAGATGCTTTTATAGGGGACAAGGTCATAGCTGAATACCTGCTAGAAAAGTACGCATTAGATAGCAAATACAAAGTTGTCAGTAGTTATATCCTTCCAATAGAGTACTCTATTGCCATTGACAAGGAAAGTCATAGTTTATTGGAGGAACTAAATAGTGGACTTCGACAACTAAAGGAAAGAGGTTTTTACGGAGAAATCTATGAACGCTGGTTTGTTGATGAGGAATTCATTATGCAGAAGAGGTTGCAGCAGCTGATGAATATCTTCATTGTTTTTATCATCTTGACGATGGTTGTTTTTATCTTCAGCCTTCGATGGAACACAGGTTTAAGAAAAGAAGTCAGCAAAAAAACCACAGAGTTACAAAAAATTAATGCAGATCTAGCTTACCAAGTGAAGGAAACAAGAAATAAGAGTGAGCTAATTCATCAAATATTACAAAGCAGTCCAAGGGGCATGGTTACTTTTGATATCGAAGGAAATGTTACTTCTTATAATCCTACGGCTATAGAAATCATAGGGATAGATGAAAATCCAATGGGTAAATCCTATAGAGAAGTACCTCTGCTGCAAAAACTACTTGAAGATAAACTGCAAAAAGTGATAGAGAAACATCAACAGTTTTTAAGTGAAGAAGTTCAGTGGCTGCGGGAAGATGGAATGAATTATCATATTCGTTACATTATTTATCCTTTAAAAAACTATGAGAAATTGATCACAGGTATAATGCTCTCCTTCGAAGATAACACGATTGAGAAAAAAATAAAAGCACAATTGATTGAAAAAGAAAAGGCACAAGCTCTTAATACCATTGTTGCTGGTATTGCTCATGAAATTAGAAACCCGCTGACTTCTATTAAAACCTTTGTAGAGCTAATCCCTGAAAAACTTAGCAATGTAAATTTCCAAAGAGATATTGTAAACTATGTTCCGAAGGAAGTAGAAAGGGTAGATCAATTAATTGAAAATCTCATTGACTATGCAAAGC
Source organism: Clostridium aceticum (assembly GCF_001042715.1). Lineage (NCBI taxonomy): Bacteria > Bacillati > Bacillota > Clostridia > Peptostreptococcales > Natronincolaceae > Andreesenella > Andreesenella acetica. The sequence goes on from NZ_CP009687.1 coordinate 400,064, forward strand.
CTAAAAAGCCCAATAAGGAAATGATTGATGTCCAGCAGCTGCTTGAAACTTGCTGTGGATTATATAAGCCAATCATTAAGCAAAAAGGATTGCTTTTAGAGATCAGGGCAGAAAAAGGACTGAAGATAGAGGCTGATAAAGGACAAATTAAACAAACCATTATCAATTTTATCATTAATGGCATAGAGGCTATGGAGGAAGTGCAAAGTCAAAAAAGTCCACCTCTGGTCCTTCGTGTGAAGGGGTGGAAGAAGGAAAACAACGTGCATATAGAAATTATAGATGAAGGAATAGGAATGACTCAGGAAGAAATTATGCAGACATTTAATCCTTTTTATACCACAAAACCAAAAGGAACGGGATTGGGACTTGCCTTATCTAAACAGTTTCTGGAGGAAAATGGAGGAAAGTTGAAAATAGAGAGTGAGAAAAATATAGGAACCAAAATGATGATTATTTTCGAAGGGAGATAAGGAAATGGAAAAAATTCTTATTATTGATGATGAAGCTGCCATTTGCTCCTCTTTAACCTTTGCCCTTGAAGATAACTTTGCTGTAAAAAGTACTACAGATCCACTACAGGCATTGGTTTGGGTAAAAGAAGAGAAATTTGATATATGTCTCTTAGACCTAAAGATTGGACAGTATAATGGTATTGAAATATTAATGGAATTAAAGAGTATACAGAAGGATCTATTAGTCATTATTATGACCGCCTATGGCACGATATCTTCCTCTGTTGAAGCTATAAAAAAAGGAGCCTACACGTATTTGACAAAACCGTTAAACAAGGAAGGGCTTTATTCCATTATTGAGCAGGCATTAAAGTATCAAAAATTAAATAGGCAAGTAGAGTATTTAAGTAAAGAGTTAGAAAATAAATATGGCTACGAAGGAATTATTGGTAAAAGCCCTTTAATGAAAAATGTTTTCAACCTTATTGAAAAATTAAAGGATGTGGATACCAATGTTGTTGTTATTGGAGAAAGTGGTACAGGAAAAGAGTTGGTGGCAAGGGCAATCCACTACTCCGGCAAAAGAAAAACTGATCCTTTTGTAGCGGTAAACTGTGCTGCTATTCCTGAAAATCTTTTAGAAAGTGAGTTGTTTGGCTATAAGAAGGGAGCCTTTAGTGGTGCGGCTTCAGACCAGATAGGAAAGTTCCAATATGCTAATCACGGTACTATTTTTCTAGATGAGATAGGGGATATGCCTATGCCATTACAGGCAAAGTTATTAAGGGTACTTCAACAAAAACAAGTAATACCACTGGGCTCAAACGATCCTATAGAGTTAAATCTACGAGTAATTGCTGCCACCAATAAGGATCTAAAAAAAGCTGTAGAGGAGGGTGTTTTTCGACAAGACCTTTATTTTAGATTGAACGTGGTAGAGATGTATTTACCCCCATTGCGGGAAAAACCTCAAGATCTCCCTCTTTTATTTCAGCACTTTATACAAAACTATAATGCAGAATTAAATAAAGATATTCGAGGACTTTCTGAGGAAGCTCAGGAATGTCTTTTACAGTATCAATATCCGGGGAATATAAGGGAATTGGCTAACATTATTGAATATGCTATGCTTATGGCAGAAAGCTCCTATATCCAAGTAACAAACCTGCCTTTAGAGGTGCAAAAGAAATCTAGTATTGCCACCTTTAGCTATAATCAAAATCCTATCGAGTCTTTGGTTGGATTGAGTATTGATAAAGTAGAGCGATTGTTGATAGAAGCAACACTAAGCAGAAATGAAGGACAACGGAAGAAAACAGCCAAAATTTTAGGGATCAGTGAAAGGGGTCTAAGGAACAAAATTGCAAAGTATAAGCTGAATGAGTAGCTTTAAAATACACAAAAGGGAAAAAAGTTCCTAAGGGGAATTTTTTTCCCTTTTTACACTTTTGTGAAATAATTAGATAGAATTAATTCAAATATCTAAATAAAAAGCTGATAAAACATAGCAAAATGAGGAGTTTATATACAAACAAATTTTAAAATGCAATATTTCAAATGCAATATTTCATAACCAATATTGCACAAGAAGGGATATTTGTGCCGTTCTATAGATATAAGAAAAAGCAGAGAAAAACTTCCACCCACTGCAATGACTATAAAAAATAAGTTGGCACATAACTTGCTATTATATTTTAAGGAAGAGAAGGTTAAAAATACTTAAAAGAAGAAAGGGAGAATATACGAATGAAAAAATTATTAGTTCTTTTACTGGCAGTTGCCTTGATGATGGTGGGATGTGGTAGTCAAAGTCCAGCTGGTGAAGGAGAGCAAGCAGATAGAAATATGTTTATCACCGTTGCAACAGGAGCCACCAGTGGCGTTTATTACCCTATTGGAGGAGCATTCTCTAATATCATCGAGCATGAACTAGGTTATAGATCTTCAGTACAGTCTACAGGAGCTTCGGTAGAAAACATCAATCTATTATTAAACAATCGTGCAGAGTTAGCTATCACAATGGCAGATGCTGTACTACAGGCATACCAAGGATTTGGTGCTTTTGATGGAGAAACACCAAAGGAAGATTTAAGAGGTCTAATGAGTTTGTATCCTAACTATGTACAGTTGGTAACTACAGCAAATTCAGGAATTAATACATTTGACGACTTAAGGGGAAAAAGAGTAGGGGTAGGAGCACCTAACTCAGGTGTTGAATTAAATGCTAGATTAATGTTGGAGGCTCACGGCATGAGTTATGAAGACATCCGACCTGACTACTTAAACTATGGAGAGGCTATTGATCAAATCAGAAACGGCATGATCGATGCTGCCTTTGTAACCAGTGGTTTACCTAATTCAACTATTATGGATCTTGCCACTACTCATAAGATTAAAATCATCCCTATTGAAGGGGAGGGTATGGAATACTTAAAAGAAAATTATCCTTTCTTTACATCAAATATCATAGCTGCTGGTACTTATGATAATGAAGAAGATATTAATACGGCAAGTATTATGAATTTAATGTTAGTGGATAAGAATTTATCAGAAGAAGTTGTTTATAATATCACAAAAGGTGTTTTTGAGAATTTAGAAATTATTCATAGTTCTCATAGTGCTGCTGAAAGACATATTGACTTAGAAAGTGTAATGGAGGGTATGGTAGTACCTCTACACCCAGGAGCAGAGAAATACTTTAAAGAAGTTGGTGTAATTGAATAAGGGTTTTAATGAAGAGAAAAGAAGGATTTGCATTGTTTTTTTTAGCATAATGATTTTATTGATATCTTTTTTGCATATGAGATTTATTTATTCTCTCCATCCTAGCTACTATTTAATTATAAAGGAGGAAACAACAGGTGAAATATTTGTTTCCATTGAAGTAGAAGAAGGAGATGAGGTAGCCTTTCATTGGATACATTCTGTGGAACATATCCCTTGGATAGAATATTTCGTTATTGATGAGAAAAAGAACTTTGTATTAAAAGAAATACGTTTCAAAGGTTTTGGTGCTGGTATACCTCATGATAAGGGGGAGGTAAAGGTGGAGGATGGCTATATCGTTATGATGGATATAGAAGAGAAGTTTGAAGCTTATCAATGGATTCATTCTCATACAGCCACAGAAAGAATTACATTAAACGGAGAAGAAATTGTAAAGTCTACAGATCTCCCCCATCATGAGTATATAAAAATGGCTATTCAAGAGAGGTGAAAAAATGGCGGATAAAAATATAGAAGAACAACAACAGGAATTATTGGAAAAGTACGATAGTGAGTCAAGATTTAGAGTGTTTAAAAATAAAAACACAGCTTTATTTATAAAAGTTTTTGCCATTCTTATTGGATTCTATCACTTATATGTTTCTTATTTTGGGACACTGGTAACCTTAAAGCATCGTTCATTACATGTGGCAGGCATCCTAGCATTAACCTATTTCTTATATCCTGCCCATAAAAATGCAGATAGAAAAAAGATGCCGATGTATGATTGGTTTTTAGGATTACTGTCAATATCTACAACCGTATATATTTTTATGGATTATTTAGGTATCGTTCATAGAGCGGGGCTTCCTAATAACCTAGACTTATTCTTTGGTGTGGTATTGATTGTGCTAGTATTGGAGGCAGCAAGAAGAGTAACAGGATTTGCCTTACCTTTGCTAGGTGTCTTATTTATTGCCTATGCTCTGTTTGGCAGGCAGATGCCAGGGTTCTTTGGTCATCGTGGTTATGGATGGACGGAAATAGTAAACCATTTATTTGTGTCCACTGATGGGATTTATGGAACTGCTGTAGGTGTAGCTTCAACCTATATTTTTCTCTTTATTTTATTCGGTGCCTTTATGGGTAAGTCGGGTATGGGGCAGTTTTTTAATGATATTTCTCTAGCATTAGCTGGACATACAAAAGGTGGTCCTGCAAAGGTAGCGGTGATTGCCAGCGGTTTTTTAGGAAGTATTAATGGTGCAGCGGTAGCAAATGTTGTAACAACAGGTGCATTTACCATTCCACTTATGAAAAGAACAGGATATGATGCTGAATTTGCTGGTGCGGTTGAAGCCTCAGCTTCAGTAGGCGGACAGTTATTACCGCCTATCATGGGGGCGGCAGCATTTATCATGGCGGAGGTTCTAGGGATACAGTATAAGGTGATTGTTATGGCAGCAATTTTACCAGCACTTCTATACTACCTTGGTATTATGACACAGGTGCAAATGCGTGCTTCTAAAAAGGGATTAGAAGGGTTGCCAAAGTCCCAATTACCGAAGGTTAGAGATGTTATGAAGGAAAGAGGACACCTTTTACTTCCTTTATTATTCTTAATGTACATGCTGTTTTTTACTGGAAAAACCATTATTTATTCTGCCTTCTGGACTATTATTGTAACGATCGGCACAAGCATGCTTCGTCCTACTACTAGAATGAGTCTTAAAGATATCATTGATGCAGTTTATGAGGGGACCCGTTCTGTTGTACCAGTGGCTATTGCTTGTGCGGCAGTAGGTCCAATAGTAGGTGTCACCAGTATAACGGGTTTTGGTTTAAATATGGCCCATGCTATTGTATCATTAGGGGGAACCAGCCTATTATTTACGCTAATGTTTACGATGGTTACTTGTATTATTTTAGGCATGGGATTACCTAGTATCCCTGCTTATTTAATCACAGCCACCATTGCTGCACCTGCATTGGTAAGGCTGGGTATTGAGCCGATTGTAGCACATCTATTTGTATTTTACTTTGCTATGTTTGCCAACATTACACCACCTGTAGCACTGGCTTCTTTTGCAGCAGCAGGCATTTCAGGTGGAAATCCGATGAAAACAGGCTTTGAGTCGATGAAACTTTCTATTGCTGGTTTTATCGTTCCTTATATGTTCGTCTATAATAGTGCATTGCTTTTAAGGGATACTACTTTTATACAAGGAACATTGGTAACACTTACTTCTATTATAGGGGTAATCATGCTAGGGAGTGCAGCAGAGGGATACTTTTTTACCTCTATGAAAAGAGCACACCAACTAGTATTATTTGCAGGGGCTATGATGCTCATAAGTGCAAATTTGTTACAAGATGTTGTAGGGCTAGTCATCATTGTTGTTATATTAGTGCTACAATGGAGCAGGGCTAAAAAACAAAACATCATAGAAGCAATCTAAAAAAGAAAGGTGTCGATAAAGGCACCTTTCTTTTTTACCGTTGTTACAACCAACTATCTTCATGTGAGGGAGGAGGTTTTTATAAAAGAGGAAGCGACAGGGGTATTTCATACACTAGATAGAATATTCAGTAAAATTAGTACTAGCTTATTATTTGTAAACAGTATAATTAGATTATATTGAAATTTGATGAAATTCATGTTAATATTGTCCAAAGAAGAATTTTTTTACATTAAAAAATATTATGACTTCTATTATAAGGGGGTAAGACAACGTGAAGAAAGTATTAGGGAATATTTCACTCAATTATTTAATCGGGACTATCGTGTTTTTAGGTCTTATATCTATGATGCTTATAGGTTTTACAGGATATACAGGAATCAATAATATTAATCAACGAGTAAATAGTATGTATCATGATGCCATTATCCCCAGTCAACAAGCCAGTGATATCAATCATAAGTTTATGAATATTAGGGTAGAAAGTCTGCGGATGTTAGAAATGGGATACAATCCTAGCATTGCTAATAATATCAATCGACTAGATCGAGAGCTAAGGGAGCAAATAAGTGAATATCTAGAAGCAATAGATGATGAGACTGATAGAAGTTCGACTATATTTGCCAATAGTATGCAATTGTATGATCAATACATGGAAATTTGGCAGGAACTACAAGAAAAATTGATGGCGGGAGAAGAAATAATTACTAGTGAGCAGTTTACATTAGATACTAGAGGAAATTCTATTTTAAATAACCTTAACTACATTTTAGTACATAATAAAGAACAAGCAGAGCTTCTAAATGAAGAAAGTGCTGCTATTTATGATGAAAACAATAAAAGTCTTATAAGAATTTTTATAATAGGGGCTGCTTTGTTGTTGCTCTTTTCCCTAATTATTATAAAGACCTTTAGATCATCTATTCAGGAAATGTTAGAGGTTTATGAACAGATTGCTACTGGGGATCTATCCGTTTCTATAGATACCACGGGGAAAAATGAATTTGGGATGATGAAGAAAACATTGGCACAGACAGTAGAAAACTTTTCTAAAATGCTTAAGAATATTAAAGAAAATTCTCATCAAAACAGCGACAGTGCTCATACGCTATCTGCCATCTGCCAACAGATGACAGCTGCGGCACAGGAGGTTGCTGAGGCTGTACAAGAAGTGGCAAAGGGTTCTAATGATCAAACACAAGAACTGGAAATGGTTAAGGATATATTAAATGATTTTAGTGAGGCACTAGAAAAGGTTGTTTATAATGTAGGAGCAATTCATACTAGTACAAAACAAACAGATGCAATGATTTTACAAGGAAATGAGAAACTGCGGCATTTGGTGAATTCTACAGAAAATATTAGTACTTCCTTCCACCAAGTAAGTAGTAATGTAACTTCACTAAACGAAAAAATCAGTAAAATTTCAGATATTACAGAATTAATCAATAGTGTATCAGAGCAAACTAACCTGTTGGCGTTAAATGCTGCTATCGAAGCTGCAAGAGCAGGGGAAGCTGGAAAGGGCTTTGCTGTAGTTGCTGATGAAATCAGAAAGTTAGCAGATCAGTCACAAAGATCCTCTCAAAATATCAATGAATTATTGATGGATATTACAACCGATAGAGAGAAAATTACCTATGTGACAGCTGATGGTATTCAGAATTTACAAACCCAAGAGAGGGTAGTAGAGGAAACTATAAATTCTTTTAAAGAAATATTACATAATATAGAAGGTATTCTACCAAAAATAGAAAATGTTAGTGGTGACATCCAAGATGTAAATCAGAATAAAAACCATGTTATCTCCAATGTAGAGGCTGTTTTAAAAATTTCCGAAGAAAATGCAGCTGTTGCTCAACATATAGCTAGTTCTTCTGAGGAGATGAGTGCCTCGGTAGAAGAAGTGGCATCGACAGCTCAAACATTAAGCACAATGACAGTTAGTATGCAGGAGGAAATGGGACAATTTGTGTTAAGTGAAGGTTAATTTATGCTTATATTGTAAAGGGGCCGTCAAGGTAATGAATGTTTTCATTACTTTGACGGCTTTAAAGTTTTCTTTAGTAAAGGGTTATTCCCCTTTCATGATTTTCTGCCATTCTTCTTCATAAAAGTACTTAGCATCAAAGGCATCTACATCCCGTACCATATCTAAAGGCATAACATAAGCGTTCATATCTTTATTTTCTATTTCAAAATCCCTAGCATTGTAAGTGTCATCAATGATATCCTGAGGATTTCTAGGGGAAGGTAGATATTTTTTTTTCATTTTCACTCCTCCTCATCCACTTTTTATTAGTATGGCAAATACTAGTTTTTTTTATCAGTGACTTCTAACAAAAAAATAAAAAGTGCCAAGAATATTCTTAGCACTTTTCAAAGAAAAGAAATTAAAAAGCTGGAACAACTGCTCCTTCATATTTTGTTTCAAGAAATTCTCTTACTTCTGGAGAATTTAATACATCAATTAGAATTAAAATGGTTTCTTTATTTTCATCCTCTGGACGTACTGTTAATACATTAGCATAAGGTGAATTAGCGTCCTCTATAATTAATGAATCTCTTACAGGGTTAAATCCTGCTTCTAAGGCATAGTTGGTGTTGATAACAGAAGCTGCTACGTCGTCTAATGATCTAGGTAATTGTGGAGCTTCTAGGGCAATAAACTTTAGGTTTTTTGGATTAGAAGCAATGTCTTTTTCAGTAGCTGTTAGTTCAGCATCTTCTGCTAACTCAATTAAACCATAATACTGTAACAATAATAGTGCTCTACCACCATTGGTTGGATCGTTTGGAATAGAGATAGTAGCTCCGTCCTCTAAATCTTCAAGAGCATTTAGCTTCCTAGAATAAAGCCCTAGGGGTTCTACATGCACTTTAGCTACTGCGCTTAACTGTACGTTATTGTTAGCAGCAAATGTTTCCATGTAAGGTACATGTTGAAAGAAGTTGGCATCAATTTCGCCATCAGCTAAAGCTAAGTTAGGGGTCACATAGTCAGTAAATTCTTTTATGTCTAATTGGATGCCCTCTTCAAGAAGAATAGGCTTGATAAAATCTAATATTTCTGTATGAGGTACTGGTGTAGCACCGACTGTTAATACTGTTACATCACCTTCGACGTCTGTAGTTTCAACCTCTGCCGCAGGTGTACCCTGTGTGCAGCCTGCTAATAATGTTATTACTAATAACCCAACAATAAATAAAATACTCTTCTTTTTCATTTTGTTACCTCCTGTCAATTTTTTTAGCGATAAAGTTTCCTGAAGCTTGAACAATTTGCACCATTAAAATAAGTAGTACTACTGTCCATAACATAATATCTTTATCGAAACGGTGATAACCGTATCGAATTGCTAAGTCTCCCAAACCACCTGCACCAACTGCTCCTCCCATGGCGGAGTAGCCAATGACATTGACGATGGTGATGGTAATACCTAAGATAATTGCTGGCATGCTTTCTGGAATTAAAACCTTATAAATAATTTGAAAATTGCTGGCACCCATTGCCTGAGATGCCTCTATAACACCCTTGTTTACCTCTAGGAGAGCATTTTCTATCACCCTAGAAAAAAAAGGAATGGTGGCTACCGTCAGAGGAACAATAGCTGCGGTTGTTCCAATAGCGGTTCCCACTACCATACGAGTAAAGGGAATAATAGAAATCATTAGAATAATAAAGGGGAAAGAACGCCCCATATTCACAACATAGGAAAAACAGTGGTGCAGTGCCTTGTTTTCCATAATATGGTCCTTTCTAGTAACCACAAGAAGGATTCCTAAAGGAGTTCCTAACAATACGGCTAAAAGTGTAGAGAAAGAGACCATATAAAGTGTTTCTTGTATAGAAGGAATAATAAGACTTAATAATCTTTCCATTTTATAATCCACCTGCCTTAACATTTCTAAATAGATCAAGAGGAATAGGTTGATGCTTCTCAAGACCCTTATTACCCAACAACAATTTTGTATAGGGATGTTGGGGTGTTTTGAAGACCTGATGAACAGAACCTTCTTCTACGACTTCTCCATCTTTTAATACGGCTACTTTCTTACAAATCTGCTCTATAACCTCCATCTGATGGGTGATTAATACCACTGTAATGTTTAGTTTTTCATTAATTTCTTGTAATAAATTTAAGATGCTTCTACTGGTGATAGGATCTAGAGCAGAAGTAGCTTCATCACTTAAGAGGACTTGGGGGTTGGTAGCTAAGGCTCTAGCGATAGCCACTCTTTGTCTTTGACCACCACTTAACTGCGATGGATAATGCTTTCTTTTCTCCCAAAGACCTACTAACTGCAATAGTTGTTCTACCCTTTCATTTATTTCATGCTTTTTTACGTTATTGAGTTCTAAAGGGTAAGCTACATTTTTTTCTACATTTCTGCTGGTAAGAAGATGATAGTTTTGAAAAATCATTCCCATGTTTCTACGAGACTGACGTAAAAGGTTATGAGAAAGTTTAGTCAAGTCAACACCATCTACCCACACTTCTCCATTGGTAGGGGATTCTAATAGGTTGATACAGCGGATCAAGGTAGATTTTCCCGCACCACTTAAGCCCATAATCCCGTAAATATCTCCTTTGTTTATAGTTAAATTAATATTTTTTAGCGCTAAGACGTTACCTTCTTTAGATTCATAAAGTTTGCTGACATTTTTTAACTGAATCATTTCATCACTCCTTGAAAAATAATTGCCATAAAAAAAACCTCTTCGCAAAGAAAGAGGCACATAAACAGTTCTCTTCCTTATCTTTCAACACCAATGTGTTGCAGGAATTGGCACCTTCGATATACGTAATATATCGTGGTTGCCGGGTTTCATCGGGCCAGTCCCTCCACCTCTCTTGATAAGAGTTTTAAAACGTATTGGTTTTTTCCATTAAAAAAACCTCTTCATAAGGAAAGAGGCATCACAAAACAATTCTCTTCCTTATCTTTCAACACCAATGTGTTGCAGGAATTGGCACCTTCGATATACGTAATATATCGTGGTTGCCGGGCTTCATCGGGCCAGTCCCTCCACCTCTCTTGATAAGAGTTTATTATATTTATATTTTTCATTAATTATCTTAACCACTGAAGTAAATTATATTAGGTTTTAGATAAAAAGTCAATAATATAAACTAGAAAAATTTAATGGTAAATTTTCACATAAAAAATTTAAATAACGCATTAAAGTGAAAAAGTTTTTGCAAGGAAGAGGAAATAAAAAAGATTAGTCGAATTTATATTTATATAGTAAAATCATTAGCTTTAACCTAGACTATAATTTGTCATCATTCCTCGTTATTCCAAGATCCTTCGCTACGCTCAGGATGACAGTTCGACAGAATTTGGGAAATAGTTGTATTAAGTTAACGCTTATGATAGTAAAGTTATGATAGTAAAGTAAGGATTAGAGGTGAAAAAATGTCCTATGAATCAAAAATCAAAGATCAGTTTACAGATGAACTATTCGAGGCCATATTAAAGCTAGAAACTATAGAAGAATGTTATAGATTTTTTGAAGATGTTTGTACCATTAAGGAAATACAATCTATTTCTCAAAGGTTAGGGGTAGCAAAACTACTAAAAGAAGGTGGTACCTACAATGAGATAGAAAAGATTACTGGTGCCAGCACAGCCACTATTAGTAGAGTAAATCGATGTCTGCATTATGGGGCAGATGGCTATAAACTAATTCTGCAGAGATTACAAGTGCAGGACCCAGAAGATGTAGAGCAGACAAAATAGACAAAGTTTAATAAAAGAGAGACGATTTTTAGGAAAAGATTTTTAAAAAATGGTTTCTGAAAAGTTAAATCAGGTGAAGTGTCATTTTCACCTGATTTTTTTATAACCGATAGAAAATTATAAACTTGATAAGTTATGGATAAGTTATAATTTCCCCTATAGGTTTCAGCATGGCATCCTTTAAATTTTCCAAAGGAAGGCTTTGTTTTACTTAGTTTTATTACTGATACAACTGGAAAGCCTCATGCAAAGTATTTACCGCTTTTTTTGCGTCCTCCTCTTTTACTAGACAGGAGATGGTTGCGTGAGAATCAGAACTTTGTAAAATTTTAATGCTTTTGTCAGCTAAGGCATTTACTACTGTAGCCATGACACCTGGTATGCCAGTAATGCGGGAGCCTATAATCGTAACTTTGCTACAGTCCTTAAGGAGGGAATATTTTACGCCGAAGTCTTTTAGTATTTCTTCTAGCGCTGTAGCCTGTGTTGCTTCAATAGTAAAAATCTTCTTATCTACAAAGAAGTTAATCATATCAATACTAATATTAGCATCAGCTAAGGCAGATAATAAATGACTATCCTTTGAAGAATCTTCTTCCATATAAATAACAACTTGCACAATGCCATCTTTATGCGTAATCGCTGTTAATAACTGCTTACATGCTTGAGTAGAATATAGAGCTCCTCCATTTTTGCGGCAATAGTGTATGCAGGTGCCAGGATGGGTGGACATAGTATTTTTGATTTTAACAGGAATGTTACCGTTTTGAGCAATTTCTACTGCTCTAGGGTGAATTACTTTCGCCCCCTTTTCTGCCATTTGAAATACCTCATCATAGTTGATTTCATCAATTATTTTCGCCCTTGGTACTACATTTGGGTCCGCTGTCATAATCCCGTCAACATCTGTATAGATTTCTACTTGTTTTGCCTTCAATGCTACACCTAAAGCTGTAGCTGAAGTATCGCTACCCCCGCGACCTAAGGTAGTGATGAAACCATCTTTGGTAGCCCCTTGGAAGCCAGTGATAATAACGACTTTTCCTTCCTCTAAGTGAGGCAGTATTTTATTGACATTTATACTTAAGATATCTGCACTGCTAAACTTATCATCTGTTTGAATACCAGCTTGATAGCCAGTAAGAGGTACTGCTGGGTAACCAGCTGCCTCTAGAGCAGAAGCCAGTACGACGGAAGAAATCACTTCTCCGCAGGACATTAAAAGATCTAGATGCTTTAAATTAAGAATAGGAGCATTTTCTACAACCAACCCCCGTAATGTATCGGTAGCATAAGGGTCACCCTTGCGACCCATAGCAGACACTACTACAACCACAGCATAGCCTGCTTTTTTAGCTTCATCTATCTTATTAATCACCATTTCTCGTCTTTCTTTTGTGGCAACAGATGTGCCCCCAAATTTTTGTACAATAATGTTCACAAAAACCACCTCATATTTATTTTAATTATTAGCCTTTATTATTAAATTATGCTTCTATATTATAAATGTTCTACCATTAAGTCAATGCTATTAGATGTGCACTTCTAAAGTTAAATTTTAATATACACGGTCTACGGTTTCACCCCGAAACTGTGGGCTGTAAATATGCGTCTTAACATATTAAAATTTAAGGGGACACATCCATACAATCTTCGACAAAATAAAAATCAAAATTAAAATTATATTTTGACTATTAAAAAAATGTATGATAAAATATTTTTTAAAAATTAAACTATATTTAAAAAAATAAAATTATACTTAATACTTAAATTTTTTTAGGTCTACAATTTATTTTTAAAACAAAAGACTCGAGGGGGAATCAGAATGAAGATTGTGGTACTGATTAAACAAGTACCTGATATGGAAAAAGTAAAGTTCGACAGCGAAAAAGGTACAATAGATAGAAAATCTGCTGGAACAGAAATTAATCCATTTGACTTAAATGCATTAGAGGCAGCTATACAGATAAAGGAGAAAACCGATGCTACAGTGACAGTCATCAGTATGGGACCTCCTAGTGCAGAAGATGCTTTAAGGGAGGCTATTGCTCGTGGAGCTGATGAAGGTATCTTAATTACTGATAAATATTTTGGTGGTGCTGATACAAAGGCCACTTCTCATACATTGGCAGCAGCGATAAAAAAGATGGGAGATTTTCACTTGATTCTTGCGGGAGAAAAAACGGTGGATGGAGATACGGGGCAGGTGGGTGCTGAGACAGCAGATTATTTAAATATACCTCATGTTTCTTATGTGAGTAATATAGAAGAAGTTACTTTAGAGGGCCTACAGGTGGTATCTGAAATATCTTCTGGGTCCTACCTGAAGGAGATGAAGCTGCCGGGTTTAATTACTGTGACAAAGGACATTAACACCCCTAGATTACCTGCTTTTAAAAGAAAAATGATGGCTAGAAAAGCGGAAATAAAGAAACTTACCCTTGCAGATTTACAAGATTTCCTAACTGTAGAAGAGGCTGGGTTGAAGGGTTCTCCAACATGGGTAAATAAGATTGAGGTACCTTCTATGCCTACAAGGGAAGGCAAAATTTTTCGAGACGATATATTAGCAGCTACGGATACGCTCATAGAACTATTTAAAGAGACGAAAGTAATGGAGGGATAAGTAGAGATGACAGAACAGGTACATAAAGGAGTTTTGGTATTTGCTGAACAAAAAGATGGCAACCTCCATAAGGTTACCTTTGAACTTTTAAACAAGGGAAGAGAATTAGCCCAAAAGCTAGAAGTGCCGATATATGCTATTGTGTTGGGACCAAAGAATATGGCTGTTGAGGAACTGATTTATAGAGGAGCAGATGAAGTTTTTTATGGAGAGGATGATGCATTTAATCAGCCGGATGAATTATTGTATAAGGAAAATATTGTGACCCTTATAAACCGTATAAAGCCTGAAATATGTTTGTTTGGTGCTACCTCTTTTGGAAGATCCATAGCGCCAAGGGTAGCAGGCAGCTTAGAAACTGGATTAACGGCGGACTGTACGGAACTGAGGATCGATGAAGACAGAAAGCTAATTCAAATTCGACCAGCCTTCAGCGACAATATTTTAGCCCATATTAAGACAAAAACCTATCCTCAAATGGCAACGATTCGCTATAAAGAATTCTCGGAGGCCAAAAGAGATCCACAGCGTCAAGGAAAGGTTGCAAAAGTGGATGCTATCTTGTTAGAAAGTCCAGCTGTAAGAATATTAAAGCAGTTACAATCTAATGAAACTGATATCACAGAAGCAGAAGTGGTGGTAGCAGGGGGAAGAGGACTAAAATCCCCAGAAGATTTTAAAATGTTAAAGGAACTGGCAACATTGTTAGGTGGTGTAGTTGGGGCTAGTAGGGCTGTTGTAGAGGAAGACTATATTTCTAGTGATCATCAGGTAGGCTATAGCGGTAACCGTGTGAAACCCAAGGTATATATCGCCTGTGGTATATCTGGTGCACCACAGCATTTGGCGGGAATGAGGGAGGCAGAAAACATTGTAGCCATCAATACAGATCCTTCAGCACCTATCTTTAACATTGCAGATGTTGGTATTGTGGGGGACCTATATGAGGTTATCCCTATGCTGATTAAAAAAGTCAGTAACGAAAAAACTAGTTTAGCCAATGCTTAAGAAGAGAACTTAATAAAAATTAATATACACAAGGGGGATAAAGATGAGACAGGAAGTAGTGGAGGCTTTAAAAAATATTGTAGGGGAGGATTGGGTACTGACCAACTTAGATCAGACAAGAGGCTACCTATATGATGAAACAGAAGCACTGATTCGTCCTAAAGCAGCAGAAGATTGTGTAGTTGTAAAACCTAAAACATCTGAGGAGATAGCGGCAATATTAAAGTATGCCAATGAAGCCTTGGTACCAGTAGTGCCAAGAGGTGGGGGTACTGGACTTTGTGGTGGAGCTATACCAACCCAAACCAGTATCATTCTATCGGATGAAAGGCTGAACAAGATCTTAGAAATTGATGAAGAAAATTTAATGGTAACTTGTGAATCAGGGGTAACACTGGCGGCACTTCTAGAAAAACTTCACGAATATGACAATTTATTTTTCCCAGTACATCCAGGAGATGAGGGGGCCCATATTGGTGGCATGGCGGTAGAAAACGCCGGAGGTGCTGGGGCGGTAAAGCATGGGATCATGAGAAATCAAATCAAAGGGTTAGAAGTAGTACTACCTACAGGAGAGATTGTTAACTTAGGTGGAAAATTAATTAAAAATAATGCTGGACTAGACTTGCTGCACCTTATGATTGGCAGCGAAGGAATTTTAGGGATTGTGACAAAGGTAACACTAAAATTGTATCCAGAGCCTAAGCATAAGGGCACTTTGCTTATTTCATTTAATAATCGCAAGGATGCTATAGCAGTTGTACCAAAAATATTACAGCAAGGAATCACACCTTTGGCGATTGAGTATATGGAGAGAGACATAGCCCTAGAATCGGCGGCACATATCGGAGAGAAATGGCCAGCGGAAGAGGGTAGTGTGGATGTTATGATTATTCTTTCTGAGGACAAAGAGGATGAACTTTATGAAAAAAGTGAAACTATTGTAGACCTTTGTGAAAATCATAATGCAGTATTCACCTTAATTGCGGAAACCGCAAAGGAACAACGGTCTATTTTATCTATTCGAAGCAATGTATATACAGCAGTTGTTCATGATGCAGCAGATGCTTTAGATATGGCAGTACCTGTTGGCTCTATTCCTGACTTTATGAATGATATCTTTGCATTGGCAGATAAGTATGGGGCAAGAACACCAGCCGTGGGACATGCTGGAGATGGCAATATCCACAATTTTATTATGAGGGAGAATGGTGAAATTCCTTCTTATTACGAGGAGCTAAAAGAAGCGATGTACAAAACGGCTGTAAAGTATGGGGGTACCATTACAGCGGAGCATGGTGTAGGTAAAACAAGAATGACTAATTTAAACCTCCAGTTAAGTGAAAAGGAAATAGACTTAATTAAGGGAATCAAGAAGGCCTTTGATCCTAATGGTATTTTAAACCCGGGCACCGTAGTCAATGTTAAATAAATTAAAATTTTGGGGGAGGAAAACAAATGAAAAAGAGTCCTGCTAGTGCTATGCCAGCTTTTTTTGCTGTAGCTTTTGTTTGGTTTACAACACATTTCGGAGGAGGATTTGCCTCTGGAAGACAGTTAGTACAGTTTTTTGTGCAGTATGGATGGTATGCATTGGTGACACCTATTATAGCGATGGGGATAAATGCTGTGGTTTTTTATCTTGTTTGGGATTTTAGTGTAAGTCACAAAAAATTTGATTATAAGAGCTGGTGTGATGCCTTTTATAGTCCTTATGAAAAAATATTTACAACCCTTTACGAAATTGTATTTAATCTTACTTTATTTACCGCCACAGCCGTTGCTTTTGCCACAGGCGGAGCTACTTTAACGCAGGTAATAGGTACACCTTATATACTAAACACTGCTGTTATAGCCATCATTATGTTTATTGTAACAATCTATGGTGCAGATATGATTAGAGCGGTGGCTTCTTGGATTGCTATTATTGTGATTGTAGGACTATTAATTATTTATGGAAGTAACTTCATTGCTATTTTACCAAGATTAAAAGAAGTCATTGCTGCAGCACCAGCTCCTCAAGGTACATGGCCGCCTATATGGGAAGCCTTAAAGTATGGAGGACTACAGGCAGCGGTGTTAGGTAGTTATGTAGCGGTAGCGGATGTATTAAAGGATCAAAGAGATGCAAAAAAGGCAGCTATTGCAGGATTTATATTAAATGCTTCTATTTTAGGACTTGCTGCTGTTGTAATTTTAAGCTATTATCCAGCTATTTTGACAGAATCAGTACCGGTACTATACGTTATTAACAATGGGGTAGGTGGAAGAGCTGGAGAGTTATTGGTATCTGTTTTAATTTTCTTAGGGGTTATCTCTACAGGAGTAAACCTAATTTATGGAGGTGCTAAAAGAGTAATTAGTGCTTTGGGTAAGGAAAAAACGGGTGTCTCAGATAAGAAGGCAGAAATCATTGCCTCTGGGGTTTATGTAGTGTTGACATGGGGGATCGCCCTTTTTGGTTTAATTCCTCTTGTAGCAAAGGGTTATGGTTATATAGGCTATATTTCCGTACCAGCAATTGTCATTCCGATATTATATATAGGTCTTACTAGAAAAAGCAAATTAGCAAAATCTTCTAATATGTAAGTTAAGAAGGGAAGAAGGGCAGATATTAAAATTATCTGCTCTTTTTTTGTTTTTGTTGTAGAGAAAAGGATTCAACTTTTTTGGAAACCTGCACCAAATATCCTTATAATTCATAAGATAAAATGAGACTTGATACAAAACCAAGAGAGAGTGAGGTGGCAAGGAATGAGTGATTGTGCAAAAGGTACAGGATTATTAGGCAGCCTTTGTGGTGGTGGAGGTCCAGTAGCAGGAATAGGTCAGAACAGCTTACTATTTTTCTTCTTATTACTGGTGATTATTTTCTGTAACTCCCCATGTTTTAAGGACTCAGGAGATAGTTTGTTATTCTTCTTCTTGATTTTAGTAGTACTATTTACCGGTGGTAACATATGCAGGATATAGACTTTTTATGAAATTTATTGCCTGTTGAGGTAGGTGGATCTTCATTAATCTAATGAACTGGTTTTAGTAAGTTGAACCATTAGGAAGCAGGTGGAGGGTCTACTCCACCTGTTTTAAATAGATAAGCAACAATTTGATTTGTAGACTTTGTAAATATTAGTAACCATTTTTTTGTTTGAACATAATATATATTAAGACTAGAGACAGTCCTAATAAGAATATAAGGAGGGTGCTATAAATGAGTGAAGTTGTTAAAAAAGATTTTTTTGGCGGAGCTTTCGGTGGTCAAAGCAGCATATTATTTTTCTTCTTATTACTAGTGATTATCTTCTGTAACTGCGGTATCTTTAGAGGATCAGGAGACAGCTTATTATTCTTCTTGTTACTACTAGTAGTGCTATTTGGTGGAAGATATTTCTGGGTGTAATACTTTAACAAATCCGTAAAGAGGTAGATCTGATCTACCTCTTTACTTTTACCATAATGGGACATAACTTTTTATTTTTGGAAGAAGTTGTTATAATAGAAGTATAAAATCTGTGGTAAAAAATGGTGGAGAGAATTTGCTTCTTCATGGATAAATTAATAGAAGGTGGCAGCTATGTTCATATATCTGCTTTTTTATCGAAGTAACTAAAGAAATTGCACAGGTCCAATAAATAAGATTTGGAGGGAGACACATTTTATGAAATTTGTACTAGATACACATTGTCATACACTAGCCAGTGGACACGCCTACAGCACCATACAGGAAATGGCACAACATGCTGCTGCTATAGGGTTTAACTTAATAGCCATAACAGATCATGGCCCCAAGATGCCAGGTAGTACTCATCTTTTGTACTTTAGAAATCTTCGAGTCATACCTAGAAAAATAAACGGGGTAGAAATTTTAAGGGGAGTAGAGGTAAACATTTTAGATCATCGTGGAAAACTGGATATTCCTGAAGATGTTTTAAAGGAATTAGATATGGTTATTGCCAGTTTTCATCATCCCTGCATTAAGCCAGGCTCAGTGGAGGAGAATACCAACACCCTAATCAATTTAATGAAAAAACCCTATATACATATGATTGGGCATCCTGGAAACCCTGCTTATCCCATAAACATTGAAAAAGTTGTAGCAGCTGCCAAAGAGTATCGTACCCTAATAGAAATTAATAATAGTTCTTTAAAACCTGATAGTTTTAGAGCAGGCAGCAAAGAAAATTGTTATAAAATTTTAGAAGCTTGTAGAGACCATCAGGTTCCCGTAGCTATAGGAAGTGACTCTCATATTGCTTTTGACATAGGTAAATTTACTTTTGCTGAGGAGATGATTGAAAGTCTTCAAGTACCAGAAGAGTTAGTAATGAATACTTGTGCGGATAAACTAAAGGCATATATAAATTATAAAGAATGATCATTAGCGTTAACTTAATACAACGAATACCAAAATACTCTCGCACTGTCATTTTACTAACACTAAGATCCTTCGACTCCGCTTCGCTCCTCTCAGGATGACAAATTATGGTTTAAGTTAACGCCTATGAAAGAATGATAAAGATTAAGGTGACTAAGAAGATAGCCAAAGTTTTTTTCTATTAAGAGAAAAAAACTTTGGCTATTTTTTATTGACAAGAATAATGAATCGTCAATTTATAAACAATAATAGTTGATTATATCTTGAACTTAGAGAGGAAGGAGTCAAATGCCAGAGGAGCTTAGAGTAAAGGAAAAAAACAATCTAGAAAAACCTATACCGAAGGAGCATTATGAAAAGCTAGAAGACTACATAGACGGATTACCTTCTTTAGAAGGTCGACTGATCCAGGTATTACATCATGCTCAAGATATTTTTGGCTATCTACCAAGGGATGTTCAATTATTTATTGCCAGGAGACTAGGGGTCACGGGGGCAAAGGTAAATGGTGTTGTTACTTTCTACACCTATTTTACAGAAGAACCCAGGGGAGAATATGTCATCAATGTTTGCACAGGTACTGCTTGTTTTGTAAAGGGAGCCAACAAAATATTAGAGGAGTTTCAAGAAAAGCTAAAGATCTCAGTGGGAGATACAACAGAAGATAGGAAATTTACATTAAAAGATGTCCGATGTGTGGGAGCTTGTGGTTTGGCACCACTAATCGTCATCAATGATAAAGTCTATGGACGGGTAAAACCAGAGGAAGTAGAAGGCATCTTATCTGAATATCAACAGTAGGAGGTGTAAAAGTGAAGACAATAAAATCCTTAGAGGAATTAAAAGTACTTAGGGAAGAGGCGAATAAGGACTTAGGTATAAGAAAAAGCAGTCATGAAAAGGCAGAGAAAATCGATGAAAAAAATCATTCCTCCCATATATTAGTTTGTAGTGGGACTGCCTGTGAATCTCAAGAAAGTAGAGAGATCATAGGTCGTCTCCAAGAAGAATTGAAAAAAGCTGGGTGTAATGAAACAGTGCAGGTACTCAAAACTGGCTGCTTTGGGTTTTGTGAAAAAGGACCGATTATAAAAATTTATCCTGACCATGTTTTTTATGTAGAGGTGAAGCCAGAGGATGCAGAGGAAATTGTTAAGGAACATATTCTTGGAGGAAAAAGGGTAGAAAGATTATTGTATGAAGAACCTACTTTAGGCAAAAAGATCGAGAAGCAAGAGGATATATCTTTTTATCACAAGCAGATGCGTATTGCTTTGAGAAACTGTGGTTTCATCAACCCAGAAAATATCAAAGAATATATAGCAGAAGATGGTTACCTAGCTCTTGGAAAAATATTAACACAGATGACGCCAGAAGAAGTCATACAAATCGTAAAAGATAGTGGACTAAGGGGAAGAGGCGGCGGTGGCTTCCCAACGGGATATAAATGGGAGCTTGCCCTCAGAAATAAGAATGATTTAAAATTTATTATTTGTAACGCTGACGAAGGTGACCCTGGAGCCTTTATGGACAGAAGTATTTTAGAAGGAGATCCCCATAGCGTACTGGAGGCTATGGCCATCGCAGGTTATGCCATCGGGGCAGAAAAAGGATATATCTACATTCGAGCAGAGTATCCACTAGCGATTAACAGGCTAAATATTGCCATAGAGCAAGCTAGGGAATATGGATTTCTAGGAGAAAAAATATTCAATACCAACTTTAATTTTGATATTGAACTCAAGTATGGTGCTGGAGCCTTTGTCTGTGGCGAAGAGACAGCCTTAATTAATTCTGTAGAAGGAGGCAGAGGAGAACCAAATGCAAAACCTCCTTTTCCAGCAGAAAGTGGTTTATGGGACAAGCCTACCTGTGTAAACAATGTAGAGACCTTTGCCAATGTTCCAGCGATTATTCTAAAGGGAGCTGAATGGTTCAATACCATAGGTACAGAAAAAAGTAAGGGTACGAAGGTTTTTGCCTTAGCAGGTAAAGTAAACAATGTAGGTTTGGTGGAAGTGCCTATGGGGATTACCTTAAGAGAAATTATCTACGACATTGGTGGTGGCATTAGAGATCAAAAGAAATTTAAAGCAGTACAGACGGGAGGACCCTCTGGAGGATGTATTCCTGAAGCAGACTTAGATATTCCCATCGATTATGAGAGTTTAAAGGAAGTCGGTTCTATGATGGGATCAGGGGGAATGATTGTTATGGACGAAGATGACTGTATGGTAAATATATCAAAGTTCTATCTAGAATTTACAGAAGATGAGTCCTGTGGCAAATGTACCCCCTGTAGAATTGGTAACAAGAGACTTCATGAAACTTTAATAAAAATCACTAATGGCAGAGGCACGGAAGAAGACTTGAAGGTTCTAAAGGATCTAGGAGGAATGATTAAAGATGCCTCTCTTTGCGGTCTAGGGCAGAGTTCTCCTAATCCAGTTTTAAGTACCATGAAGTATTTTGCTGACGAGTATCATGAGCATGTGGTTAATAAAAAGTGCCCTGCTGGAGTATGTGCTATGGGTAAGAAGAAGAAAGCAGCTCCTCCTCCTAAAAACCAAGAGGGACAATAAAGAAATAATGACATTTGACTTAGGTTGTTATTCTGAGGACAGCAAAGGACTTTGAAAAAAAGTGAAGATAAGAAATAATGAAGAAAGTTAGTATGAATAAAAAAATAATATCTATATAGATAAAGGTGGTGCAAACTTGAAGGAATACGTAAAAGTGACCATTAATGATAAAGAAGTAGAAGTACCAAGGGAATATACCATCTTAAATGCAGCAGTAGAGGCAGGAATTAAGATTCCTACCTTATGTCACTTGGATTTGCATGACTTGAAGATGGTAAACCGTACCGCCTCCTGTAGAGTATGTATGGTAGAGGTGGAAAATAGACCTAGTCTCGCCCCAGCTTGTGCAACACCTGTAAATGACGGAATGGTAATTCATACGGATACTGTGAAGGCAATTAAGGCTAGAAGAATGTCGGTGGAACTATTGCTTTCCAATCACCCCACAGATTGTCTTATTTGTCAGAGAAACTTACGGTGTGAGCTACAATCCCTTGCACAAGACTTAAATATACGGGAAATTCACTATTCAGGAAAGCGAAACAAGTATCACTTAGATACTTCTAGTCAAGCAGTTATAAAGAATCAAGATAAGTGCATCCTATGTCGACGATGTGAAACTGCCTGCAATGAAATACAAACTTGCGGGATTCTATCGGCTTTAAACAGAGGGTTTGAAACTGTGGTGGGACCAGCCTTTAACTTGCCAATGGTAGAAACCTCCTGTACCTACTGCGGTCAATGTGTAGCAGTTTGCCCTACTGCTGCCTTAACAGAGGTAAACCATACAAGGAAGGTATGGAAGGCATTACATAATCCAGATAAGTATGTAGTGGTGCAGGTAGCACCTGCCATTCGTGTGGCATTAGGAGAGCTGTTTGGTATGGAGGCAGGAACCATTGTCACAGGAAAGTTAGCGGCGGCTTTGAGAAAATTAGGGTTTGATCAGGTTTACGATACTGAGTTTGGCGCAGATGTAACCATTATGGAGGAGGCAAAAGAATTAATTCATCGTCTGGAAACCGGTGGACGTCTACCGATGTTGACCAGTTGTTGTCCCGCTTGGGTAAGCTTTATTGAACATCAATTTCCAGATATGATCGACGTACCTTCTACCTGTAAATCTCCTCATATCATGTTTGGTACCCTAGCAAAAACCTATCTAGCTGAAAAAATGGGGATTGATCCTAACAAAATGGTGGTGGTTTCTGTTATGCCCTGTGTTGCTAAAAAAGCGGAGGCTGCCAGAACAGAGTTGAGCCTTGACGATCATGACAATGTAGACATCGTTGTTACTACAAGGGAATTAGGGGATATGCTAAAGGAAGCAGGGATTGACTTCGATAAGCTGCCAGATGAAGACTTTGATCATCCTCTAGGAGAATCCACAGGTGCAGCCAGCATCTTTGGTACCACTGGGGGAGTAATTGAAGCAGCTATGCGTACAGCCTATGAATGGGTGACAGGTGAAACCTTAGAAAATGTAGAGTTCAAACAATTAAGAGGCATGGAAGGACTAAGAGAAGCCACTGTGGATTTAAAGGGAAAAGAAATCAAGATAGGGATTGCTCATGGGTTAGGAAATGCTAGACAATTGCTAGAGGATATTCGAAATGGCAAAGGGGAATATCATGCCATTGAGATCATGGCCTGTCCAGGAGGATGTATTGGCGGTGGTGGTCAGCCTTATCATTATGGTAATGATGAAATCGTAAAAAAACGTCAGCAAGCCATTTATAGAGAGGATCAGCGGAAAAGCATTAGAAAATCCCATGAAAATCCTGAGGTTATAAAACTCTACGAAGAATACTTAGGAGAACCTTATGGAGAACTGGCGAAGAAACTATTGCATACAAAGTTTGAAGCGAAGGAAAGAATATAAAGAAGATTCTATCAATAAAGAATTTTTGTTAGAAAAGACTTGCCATAGAGATAGCATTATGATATGATGGATAATAAATAAAAAATAAAGACAACTACCCAACGTTGTGTAGTGTTGAAAGAGCGGTGAAGCTTGCAAGAAAGAAAATATTTTTTCTTTGCAGGCTTCTCTATGTTTTTGTACCAAGACAAACAGCTTATGGGTTTTAAATCAATTATATAATGGGAATAAAACGAATTAAGATAATCAATGGAGATTATGAAAGTATCAAAGGAGGAAGGTGCCATGAAAGGGCGAGTGGTAATAGCCGATGACGAACCTATTACTAGGATGGATATAGTAGAAATGTTGTTGGAAGAAGGCTACGATGTTGTAGGTGAAGCCTCAGATGGATTTGATGCAATTGAGTTGTGTAAAAAGTATAAACCGGATTTGGTACTAATGGATGTGAAAATGCCTTTATTGAATGGTTTAAAGGCAGCTGAAGTAATCAATCAAGATGAGTTGGCAGAATGTATTGTATTAGTAACCGCCTATAGTGGAAAAGAATTTGTAGAAGAGGCTAAAAAAGCAGGAGCGATGGGGTATATTGTTAAACCCATCAATGAAAAAAACCTATTACCTGCTCTAGAGGTGGCAGTATCTAAAAGCAAAGAATTTAAAGAGATGAAGCAACAGGTAAAAAAAGCACAGATGCAGTTAGAGGACAGAAAGCAAATTGAAAGAGCAAAGGGGATTTTGATGAAAACTGAAGGGCTTTCAGAAGAGGAAGCCTACAATAAAATAAGGACATTAAGCATGTCCAAAAGACGCTCTATGGGTGAAATAGCAAGGATTATTACCATGAATCAATAAGGATACTAAGGGGTGAGTGGATGTTAAGGGAGCTTTGTGAAACCTATACACAACTATCCGATACAGATATTCTTATTCTAGAAAATCTAAAGCAAATGTTACCACTGATCTCTAGAGCGATTAAAGCAGATGTCTTCATCGATTGTCTAACCAATATCCCCAACATCGCTGTCGTCGTGGCAGAAGCTAAACAAACGCAGGAAGAATCCATGTACCAGCACTCAGTTGTCGGGAAATTTGCTTTGGGAGAAAATGAACCTGCTGCTTTACGAACACTAGAAACCGGGGTTTCATCTAGGGATTTAAAGGCATTGACACAGGAAAACAAAACAGTTAGACAAAGTGTAGAGCCTATAAGGAATAAGAAAGGTCAAGTGATTGGTGTTTTGATTATTGAACAAGATATTACAAAGCATATTAAGAGAGACAAAGAGATGAAAGATCTATTGGAAACAACAGAAAAATTAACCGAAACCTTAAGTACGTTGAAGGGTGCAGAAAATACAATTATTCATCATGTGAATGAGGCCATTATTATGTTCAACAGCAATGGCATTGCTACTTATTGTAATCCTGAGGCCCATCAACTTTATAAAAAACTGGGTTATCAAGACGAAATCGTTGGATTAGCCTTCAGCAATTTAGCATTAAGCGGCAGGAGCTTTTCGGGCATCGTGCATAACAATTTTGTCAATGTAGAAGAAGTGAAAATAGGAAAACTATCCCTTCGGGTAAAATATGTAGCCATGGAGGATGAAAATAAAATTACCGGAATTATTATGATTATCAATGACGTTACAGAGGTAAAGGAAAAAGAAATGGAACTGATCTCAAAATCTGTTGCCATTAGTGAGATACATCATCGTGTGAAGAATAATTTGCAAACCATTGCCAGTTTGTTGAGGCTGCAGTCACGACGCATTCATCAGGATCAAGCAAAGAAAGCCTTCAACGAAAGTATTAGTAGAATTTTAAGCATTGCCATTACCCACGAACTGCTGGCTCAAAATGGTGTGGATGATGTTGATTTGCGAACCATCTTAGAGAGAATGAAGGAGAGTACACTGGATTATGTGGTATCTCCAGAAAAAAATATCAGTATTCAAATCAAAGGAGATCCTATCACTGTAAATTCTAATAAAGCTACCTCTATTGCACTGGTTGTAAATGAGCTTTTACAAAATTCTTTAGAACATGGTTTTGAAGGAAGGGAAGATGGTCAAATTGAAATTACGATTCAAAAGGGTGAAATCTATACGCAGGTTACTGTAACTGATAATGGTGTGGGCTTTGATACAGAAAAGCCTCAAAGAAAAAGTCTGGGGTTAAGTATTGTCAATAGTATTGTTCGAGAAAGGCTTTACGGTAATCTTCAAATGAATTCCAGTAATACTGGAACGGAAATACGGTTTAATTTTAAAAACGAATAAATAAAGCACAATGGGGTGCTTTTTAAAGGCGATGGGGCCAGGGATTTATGAAAACACATAGATTCTTGGCCCCATTGTCTTTATAGAGAAAGGAGGAAAAATTTTGAGAGAAAACATTTTTAGTGTAGGTATTGATATTGGAACATCTACTACGCAGTTGGTATTTAGCAAACTTACTATTGAAAATACAGCTTCCATGACAGCAATTCCTAAAATACAAATTATTGATAAAGAAATTATCTACAGAAGCGATATACATTTCACACCATTGCTATCAGAAACAAGAATTGATGGAGATACTGTTAGAAAAATTATTGAGATGGAATATAAAAAAGCAAATATCTCCTTTGAAAAAATTGATACAGGGGCGGTAATTATTACAGGAGAAACTGCTCGGAAGGAAAATGCCAATGAAATCCTCAATACCCTCAGCGGTTTAGCCGGTGACTTTGTGGTGGCTACTGCAGGCCCAGACCTAGAAAGCATTATTGCTGGTAA
This sequence comes from Clostridium aceticum, assembly GCF_001042715.1. Lineage (NCBI taxonomy): Bacteria > Bacillati > Bacillota > Clostridia > Peptostreptococcales > Natronincolaceae > Andreesenella > Andreesenella acetica. The sequence goes on from NZ_CP009687.1 coordinate 426,685, forward strand.
AGGGGCAGGGGCAGGAAAATTTTCTAAAGAAAAAGGCTGTACTGTTGTAAACCTAGATATTGGTGGAGGCACAACCAATATAGCCATTTTCAAAAATGGTGAAGTCGTTGATACTGCTTGCCTTGACATCGGAGGGCGTTTGATTAAGTTTGAGGAGGACCAATTAAAAGTCAACTATGCTTCTAACAAAATAAAAACTTTAGCGAAGGATATCGGAATCGATGTTCAAGTAGACAAAAGACTGTCGGTAGACGAAGTAGAAGGTATATGCAGAAGAATGGCAGATATTTTGGCGGAAAGCATAGGGGTGATTCCTGCAACCCCTCTTCTACAGGAGATGCTGACTGGGGCTCCTTTAAAATGGGAGAAGGAAATCGATTTTATTTCTTTTTCAGGAGGTGTGGCGGATTGTATCTTTAACAAGGGAAGTGTCCCCCTTTTCCGATATGGCGATATCGGCATTCTGCTTGGGAAAGCTATAGCCGCCTCCCCTTGGTTAGAGACTTCCAAAGTCATTCAAGCCAGTGAAACCATTGGCGCAACAGTTGTAGGAGCAGGAACTCATACAACAGAGATCAGCGGTAGTACCATCACCATTGAAGCATCGATTTTACCTATAAAGAATATTCCCATTTTGCGATTAAGCAGAGAGGATGAAGGACTTGACCATGAACAGTTAAGTCGTAGAATTGCTGAAAAATTAGATTGGTTTCGCCTGGAAAATGATCAGCAGCTAGTAGCCTTAGCCATGAAAGGGATAAAAAACCCAGGCTTTCAAGAGATACAAGTGTTAGCAAAAGCTATCATTGAAGGGATGGACAATAAGCTGGGGGAGAAGGAACCACTGATTATTATCGTTGAAAATGATATGGCAAAGATACTGGGACAAGGCATTCAGGCCCACCTGCCCCAAAAAAGGGACGTCCTCTGTATTGATTCAATAAGAGTTGATAATGGGGATTACATTGATATCGGTAAACCTTTGGCCAATGGCAAAGTAGTACCTGTAATTATAAAAACCTTGGTATTAAATTATTGAACATAGAAGGGAGATAGAACATGCTATTAAAAACAAAATTATTTGGTACAGTTTATCAGTTTAAAAGCTTAAATGAAGTGATGGCGAAAGCCAATGAGGAAAGATCAGGAGACAAACTGGCTGGACTGGCGGCAGCTTCTATTACAGAAATGATAGCAGCCAAGGAAGTATTAAGCAATCTAACATTAAAGGATATCAGAAACAATCCAGCTGTACCCTATGAAAAAGATGAAGTGACCAGAATTATTCAAGACGGTGTGAATGAAAAAATCTATGGAGAAGTTCAGAACTGGACAGTTGCTGAATTACGAGAATGGATTTTAAATAGTGAAACCACCAGCAGTGATATTAGAAGAATCAGCAGAGGATTGACCAGTGAAATGGTGGCAGCGGTGGCTAAACTCATGTCTAATATAGATTTGGTCTATGGTGCAAAAAAAATCATCGTCACTGCCCACTGTAATACAACCATCGGTCAGGCAGGAACACTGGCCTATAGACTTCAGCCGAATCACACAACCGATAACATAGAAGGAATCAAGATATCTCTCTACGAAGGCCTAAGCTATGGGGTAGGGGATGCTGTACTGGGATTAAATCCTGTAAATGATACAGTAAATAGTGTAAAGAATGTCTTAAAACTATTCGAAGAAGTAAAGCAACAGTGGCAAATTCCTACACAAACCTGTGTATTAGCTCATGTGACAACACAAATGGAAGCCATCAGACAAGGAGCACCCTCAGACTTGATTTTTCAAAGTATAGCAGGAACTGAGAAGGGAAATGAAGCCTTTGGTGTAAGTGACAGTATTCTATCTGAAGCCCGAGAACTTGTACTAAAGGAAGGAACTTCTACAGGACCAAATGTCATGTACTTTGAAACAGGTCAAGGCTCTGAGCTTTCTTCAGATGCCCATATGGGAGTAGACCAAGTCACCTTAGAAGCAAGATGCTATGGACTAGCTAAAAAGTATCAGCCATTCTTGGTGAATACCGTTGTTGGGTTTATTGGACCAGAATACTTATATGACAGTAAACAGGTAATTCGCGCAGGTCTTGAGGATCATTTTATGGGTAAGCTATCGGGGATTCCAATGGGGGTAGATGTATGTTATACCAACCATATGAAGGCGGATCAAAACGATGTTGAAAATCTCAGCGTTCTATTAGCTAGTGCTGGATGTAACTTCCTGATTGGAACACCTGCAGGAGATGATATTATGCTTAACTATCAAAGCTCGAGTTTCCATGATGCCCCTACTTTAAGAGAATTATTAAATCTAACACCGATTCCTGAATTTCAGCAGTGGTTAGAAAAAGTGGGAGTTTATGAAAATGGCAAACTATCCAAACGGGCTGGAGATGCATCAATTTTTTTCAGTAAATAGCCCAAGGGTTTGTCGTAAAAAATTTAGATAAAAAGAAAAAGGAGGGCATTTCATTGGTTTCAGAACAAGCAATTAAGGATATGGTTCAACAAATTATTCAGCAACTCTCCATGGATAATCAACAAGTCGCTGAAGAGCAGGATCTACAAAACGCAGATACAAAGGTTGAAACAGAAGTACCTTTAGACAATACAGAGTTAAAAGATTTGACAGAGATAAAAATGCAGGATTACTTTGCAGTACCTGATCCAGCCAATAAGGAAGTTTATTTAGGGCTGAAGGAAAGTACCCCTGCTCGGGTGGGGATTTGGAGAGCAGGACCCCGTTATCGCACAGAAACATTACTGAGATTTAGAGCGGATCATGCTGTTGCTATGGATGCTGTTTTTACGTATGTCTCTGAGGAATTTTTAGAAGAAATGGAACTGTTTTCAGTGAGCACCCTATGCCGTGATAAAGATGAGTATGTGACAAGACCTGATTTAGGTAGAAAATTTAGTGAAGAGGCAATAGCAACCATTAAAGAAAGGTGCGTAAAAAATCCTCAAGTACAAATTTATGTCTCTGATGGTTTAAGTTCAACAGCTATCGAAGCGAATGTTAAGGATATTTTGCCATCGATCATGCAGGGATTAGAGAACTATGGGCTAAAGGCAGGAACACCCTTTTTCGTAAAACATGGGAGAGTGCCAGCAATGGATGTTGTTTCAGAAGCCCTTGATGCTCAAGTAACGATAGTATTAATTGGTGAACGGCCAGGGTTAGCTACTGGAGAAAGTATGAGTTGTTATATGGCGTATCGTGCAAAGGTGGGTATGCCTGAATCCAGAAGAACCGTTATATCCAATATTCATAAGGGAGGCACATCTGCCACGGAAGCAGGAGCTCATATTGCTCATATTATTAAGGAAATGATAGAACAAAAAGCAAGCGGCTTAGATCTAAAGCTGTAAATATAAAGAATGGAGTGAAGAACATGAAAAATGATGCACTGCGTGCTTCTGTCCTAAGCGTAAAAATCATTCCTAATCTAAGTTCTGATATGGTAAGAGAACTGAAGCTGGAGCAGGGACATAGAAGTATAGGAATCATTACTGCCGATAGTGATGACGTAGCTTATACAGCTCTGGACGAAGCTACGAAAAAAGCAGATGTCAAGGTGGCTTATGCAAAATCCTTCTATGGAGGTGCCGCCAATGCCAATACAAAACTGGCAGGAGAGTTCATAGGCATTATCTCTGCACCGAATCCTGCTGAAGTAAGAAGTGGTGTGGATGCTGTCACTGAATTTATTGAAAATGATGCTTGTTTTTATAGTGCAAATGAGGACGATTCTATTGCATATTATGCCCACTGTATCTCCAGAACAGGTTCCTATTTATCGCAGGTGGCAGGGATCAAAGAAGGAGAAGCTTTAGCTTATGTCATAGCACCACCTTTGGAGGCACTATATGCCTTAGATGCCGCTATGAAGGCAGCAGATGTTCGCATGGTATGCTTCTATGGTCCTCCTACTGAAACCAACTTTGGCGGTGGGTTATTAACAGGAAGCCAATCTGCATGCAAGGCAGCATGTGATGCTTTTGCGGAAGCTGTAAAGTTTGTGGCAGATAACCCTACAAATTATTAAAGTGAGTTGAGTTTATGATGCGCTATAATGCACTGGGACTATTAGAAACCTATGGTTATACGGCAGCAATCACAGCCTTAGACACTGCTTTAAAGACAGCAAATGTCACACTAAAAGACTTTAAAACTGTCGGCGGCGGTTTAGTGACGATGATGATAGAGGGAGATGTGGCAGCTGTTCAGGCGGCAATTGAAGCAGCAAGCGCTGCTGCAGCAACAGTAGGTTCTGTGATTTCTCAACATGTGATTTCAAGACCAGATATCCAGCTAAAACTTTTGTTTCAAGAATTTTCTCCCGGCAATCAAGCAGCCATAGAGGTAGTAGAGGAAGAAAGGGTACAAAAAGAGCCGAAGGATTCGGTGATCCATCTTCATGGGAAAGAGATGAAGATTATGTCCAAAAAAGATCTCTATAGAATGAAGGTGGTGGATCTGAGAAAAGTTGCTAGGGGATTAACAGATTTTTCTATGGAAGCACAAAAAATCAAATTTGCCAACAAAGCAGAGCTGGTAGATGCTATATTAAATTATTTGAAGATGGAGGTGAGATAAGTGAATTTGCTGGATAAAGATTTGGTATCCATTCAAGAGGTAAGAAACATGGTGGCAAAAGCCAATAAAGCTCAGCAGGAATTTGCTAAATTTAGTCAAGAGTCCATTGATCAGATTGTCTATGCCATGAAGGAAGCCGCTTATCCTCAAGCAGAGTTTCTTGGACAGCTGGCTTCTGAAGAAACAGGATTTGGTAAATGGCAAGATAAGAAAATTAAAAACGAAATTGCCAGCAAAGCTGTATACGATCATATTAAAGAGATGAAAACCATTGGAATCATTCATGAGGATCAAGAAAAAAGGATAGTAGAAATTGGGACACCGGTTGGTATCATTGCTGCCTTAATTCCCTCTACCAATCCAACTTCTACCGTGATTTATAAAACACTCATTGCATTAAAATCTGGGAACGCTATTATTTTCAGTCCCCATCCAAATGCCTTAAAAAGCATTTTAAAGACAGTGGAGATTTTAAATAAAGCTGCTGTAGAGGCAGGAGCACCAGAAGGATTAATTCATTGTATGACCATACCAACCCTAGAGGGAACCAATGAGCTTATGAAACGTAAGGATGTAGACTTGATTCTAGCCACTGGAGGTTCTGGTATGGTAAAGGCAGCCTACAGTTCAGGAACACCAGCCTTAGGGGTGGGACCTGGTAATGTTCCTGCTTTTATTGAAAGAAGTGCCAATGTACATGAAGCAATCGAAAAAATTTTTTCAAGCAAAACCTTCGATCATGGAACCGTCTGTGCATCAGAGCAGGCCATTGTAACAGAGGCGTGTATTGCTGAAAAAGTGAAGGAAGAAGTAAAGCGTCAGGGAGGTTATTTTTTAGTCGGAGAACAGTTGGCAAAGGTAATAGCTGTGATGGAGACAGCTACAGGAGGAATGAATCCCAAAATTGTAGGACGGTCTGCTCAGGATATTGCAAAAATAGCAGGAATCGAAATTCCAAAGGAGACAAAGATCCTACTTTGTGAAGAAAAGAGGGTTGGAAAGCATATTCCCTTCTCCAAGGAAAAACTTACCGCACTCTTGGCCTTTTATACAGTTGAAGACTGGCAAGAAGCTTGTGAACTGTGCTATTGCTTATTAGAAAATGGCGGGTTAGGGCATACCCTGGTGATTCATTCTCAGGATGAAACCATCATTAGAGAATTTGCTCTAAAAAAACCGGTTTCTAGGTTTTTAGTAAATACCCCATCAACGCAAGGGGCCATCGGTCTAAGTACAAACCTTGCACCATCCTTTACCTTAGGTTGTGGAGCTATTGGTGGAAGTGCTACATCAGATAATGTAGGACCGATGCATTTGATTAATATCCGAAGAATGGCTTATGGCATAGAGGCGTGCAAAGAAACAAAAGAGACAGAGGAATTAAGTAATATAGATATTGAAGCAATCGCTCAGTTAGTAATCCAAAGTTTGAAACAAAAAAATAATTAATCTAAAGGAGGAATTTTAAATGGCAACTCTAAATGCGTTAGGAATGATTGAAACAAAAGGATTAGTAGGTGCAATTGAGGCAGCAGATGCAATGGTAAAGGCGGCAAATGTCACCTTGTTAGGTAAGGAGCAAATTGGCGGCGGTCTAGTAACTGTGATGGTAAGAGGGGATGTTGGTGCGGTTAAAGCTGCCACAGATGCTGGTGCAGCTGCTGCAGAAAGAGTTGGAGAATTGGTTTCTGTACATGTTATTCCAAGACCTCATAGCGAAGTAGAAGTCATCCTTCCACAAGTAAAAGAATAAATGCAAATTCCTCTTGGATCAAAACTTTGATCTGAGAGGTTTTCATTGATGAAAGGGAGGAAGCCTATGAAGGTTTTAACAGAAGCAGGACTTCGAATGGCATTCAAAAACAAGTTTCCCGAAACCTATTCCGTCAGTTCAAGGGTATTAGTAACCCCTTCAGCAAGAGAATATTTGAAAGAAAAGAAAATTGCATTGATCATTGAAGAAGGGGATGCAGATGTGGAAACAAAGCAAGAAAGAAAAGATCAAGTTCCCCCTAAGTATAAGTGTTATTACCATGGAGGATTTTTTGAAAAGAAGCCTGAACATATGACACAGCTTCACGGGAATTTCCTCGTCAACAAAGATCATCCTAGAATTCGCTTAAGGGGAAAACTGGATAGTTTTCAGGCTGAAATCCTCGAGGTGCAGGTGTTTTTAGATAGCCTTAAAGAGAAAAAACTCTTAGATGATTTAGGAGAGGTACTTGTCTTTGTTAGAAATATCTTAAGGGCAGAAGTGCTGGAGGAACCCTTTGGTGAATGCAAAATACTGGGATTGGGTGAGGAAGAGCTAAGAAAAATATCCCATCATCCAGAAAAGTTCTTTGATGTAAGCCATCTTCTGCCGGAGTATTCTATGGGGGCAGTGCTGATAAAATTAAATACTTTAAGAAGTGCTGCTAGAGAAGTAGAAATCGTCGGAGTGAAGGCCTTTACGGGAGAAAACGGAGAGATAAAAAGAAATGATATTCTTCAAGCACTTAACCGATTAAGCAGTTGTTTGTACATTATGATGTGCCGGTGGCAAGGTGGTCACTACAAGTAGGGGGTGCAGAGGATGCAGGAAGAATTGATCAAACAAATTGTAGAAAAGGTCATGCAGAATATAGAAGGATACCAACAAACTTCAACGGAAATTCCAGTGGAAGTTTCTGCTAGACATGTTCATTTAAGTAAAGAGCATATGACCGCCCTATTTGGCGATGAGGCGCAGCTAGCTATTTTAAAAGAACTATCTCAGCCAGGACAATTTCAGTATGATAAACGTATAACCCTGATGGGACCTAAGGGTTCCATCAGCAATGTAGCTATCTTAGGGCCTGTTAGAAAAGATACACAGGTAGAAATATCCTACACAGATGCTAGAACTCTGGGAATTAGCCCTCCCTTAAGGGAGTCAGGTAACTTAGAAGATACAGAAGGTGTTATGATTGTTGCAGGTCGCAGGGTAGTCAATATAGACAAAGGAGTTATGATCGCAAAGCGACATATTCATATGACTCCTGAGAATGCCAAAGTCTTTGGTGTAGAGGACGGTCAGCAGGTGAAGGTGAGAATTAAGAGTCAACGACCCGTTGTTTTAGAAGATGTTTTGATAAGGGTGAGCGAAAAATATCGACTTAGTATGCATATTGACCACGACGAAGGAAATGCCGCTGCCTATCAACCAGGAATGACAGGAGAAATCATAAAGTAATAGGGAATAATGCTTATTGTAAAAAATAGGGGGTGATTCAATGGAGATGGAAGCATTGGTTCAAAAAATAACGGAAGAAGTGTTGAAGCAGCTTCGAGAAGGGCAAAGAGAAAGGCAAACTAGTGAAGAACTACAGTTCACGAAGAAAGCCTGGGTACTTTTCTCTAAAGAACAAGTCAATCAACAGTATATAACCTATCTAGAGGAGATGGGGATTGCATGTGTATTTTTAGAGGAGTGTACTGAAGATGAAATAAAGCAGATGGATTATATTATTCTGCCTATCCTGCCCTTAAGCAGCTTAGCCCATATTGCTATGGGTGTTGAGGGGGATGAAATTTCTAAAAAGGTTATTCGAAGCTTATTGCATGGAAAAGAGGTTTTTGTTTTAAGTGACGGAATGGAGCATCGAAGTTTTGAGAAAAGCAGTCAACCCTATTTTTATCAGATGTACATAGATTATGAAAAAAAACTGCAAGATTTTGGGGTGAAAATAGGAACACTAGAAGAAATTCTTTCTCCCTCTCAGCAGCAGCCACAACAGCCTATCTCACCAATAATGCAAGAAAAAACAACAGAGGAAACTTCAATAGATAATAAAGTAATCACTGAGAAAATTTTAAAGGAAATGGACTGTCACCCAAATAGCAGGCTTTGTATAAGACAAAAGGCAATCATTACCCCCATGGCAAAGGATTATATACGAATGAAGAAAATACAAGTCATTAGAGTGTAATGAGGAAGGAAGATCAAATTGATTATTGGCAGAGTAATCGGTAATGTATGGGCCACTCGAAAGGATGAAAGCTTAAATGGACTAAAACTTCTAGTGGTTGAAACTATAGATTATGGTAGAAATCAAACGAAAGAACCTTTTGTAGCTATAGACAGTGTAGGTGCTGGCATTGGAGATCAAGTACTGGTGGTAAAGGGAAGCTCAGCTAGGAAGGTTCTTCAAAGAGAGGATGCAGCTGTGGATGCGACAGTAGTGGGTATCATAGATGAAGTGGAAGTTACATTGCAAAATAACAGTTAGCAAGGGGAGGTAAAATGAATATTTTAGAAAAAATATTTCAAGCCGGCGTTGTTGGGGCTGGCGGGGCTGGCTTTCCAACCCATATTAAGCTGAAGGGTGTAGCAGAATATTTGTTAATCAATGCAGTGGAATGTGAACCTTTACTAGAAACCGATAAATTTTTAATACGGTATAAAAGCCATGAAATCATTGAAACGTTAGGGATTATAGCGGATCAAATTCAAGCAAAAAAAGTTATAATTGGTGTAAAAAAGAAAAACACCAGGGAAGTACAAGCCCTTACAAAAGCCATCGAGACTTTAAATTCAAGGGTAGAGCTTTGTTTCCTTAATAACTTTTATCCCGCAGGAGATGAGCAAGTATTGGTATACGAGCTGACCCAGAGGCAGATTCCCCCTGGAGGCATCCCAAAGGATGTAGGGGTTGTGGTGTGCAATGTAGGCACAGTGGTAAATATCTATGAAGCCCTCCATGAAAAACCTGTCACCCACAAATTTGTTACAGTCTTAGGGGAGGTGAAAAATCCCTCTATCATTTATGCACCTATCGGTACTTCTCTTGATAAATGTATTGAAGCAGCCGGTGCAGCAACGATACAGGATTATGGTATTATCCTAGGGGGCCCTATGATGGGCAGGATTATAGACAAAAGTCAGCTAAGTCAAGAAGTGGTGACAAAAACAACAGGGGCAATGATCCTGCTGCCTCAGGACCATTTTCTTTTCAAAAACAAGCAACAGGATTTGGCACAAATGATTAACAGAAGTCGGTCTGCTTGTATCCAATGCTCTTTTTGTACAGATTTGTGCCCGAGAAACCTGATTGGTCATCCATTGCGCCCCCATCGAATTATGAGAAGCTTGTCGGTAGATAGACAGCAACATGAGATATTAAAAGAAGCTCTTTTATGTTGTGAGTGCGGTGTGTGCCAGATTTATGCTTGTCCCATGGGGCTTTCTCCTAAAAGCATCAACGGAGAGATTAAAAACCTCCTTGGGAAGGAAGGGATAAAGTATTCAAATTCACCTGCACAAAGTGAAGTCCATGGCATGAGGGAATATAGAAAGGTACCAGCAGAAAGACTGTTGTCAAGACTAGACCTTCACAGGTATTCTGGTAAGATTCAGGAGGGATATGCTTGTATAGAAGCTGAAGAAGTAAAAATACCACTGAGACAGCATATTGGTAAAACAGCAATGCCTATTGTAGAGGTTGGAAGTGTCGTGGAAGAAGGTCAACTGATTGCAAAGGTAGAAGAGAAGGATTTAGGAGCCAAGATCCATGCTAGTATACAGGGTGTGATTAAAGAAGTAAACCATGAATTTATTTGGATTGAGGCTGGAGAGAAGGTGGGAATGCAATGATAAGAAGTATAGGATTAATAGAGCTAAATAGTATTGCTAGAGGCGTAGAAACAGGGGATACCATGATAAAGGCAGCGGATGTACAGTTATTAAAAGCACATTCTGTATGTCCAGGTAAATACATTATACTCATATGTGGGGATGTGGGAGCTGTTGAAGCCGCCATGGATGCAGGCAAGGAAATAGGCGGCGCTTATGTTGTTGATCATTTAATTTTACCAAGTATACATCCTCAGCTAATTGATGCCATTCATGGTACAAATACTGTCCAAGAGGTAAATGCTATTGGTGTATTGGAATTTTTTAATATTGCTACCTCCATTGTAGCGGCGGATGCTGCTGCCAAGGCCGCTGCTGTCACCCTTATTGAGATCCGCTTAGGTCTTTCTATAGGAGGTAAGTCCTTTATCACACTATGCGGAGATGTCAGTTCTGTCCAAGAAGCAGTGGAGGTTGGAGCAGCCATCGGAAAAGAAAGAGGCATGATGGTAGAAAAAAGTGTCATCCCATCTCCGCGAAAAGAGTTGTTCGAAAAGTTACTGTAGTAGAAGTAAAGATCTTCTTGTTGAAATACAAAGGGATTTGCTAAAAATTCAAAGGAAGAGGTGTGTTTATGAATATTAATGAAATCATTGTTTATATTATGGTAGCCTTCATGGTACTGGGTGCTTTAGATAAAATTATAGGTAATAAATATGGTTTAGGAGAAAAGTTTGACGAAGGGATCATTGCAATGGGGTCTCTCGCTGTGGCAATGGTAGGGGTTGTATCCTTAGCCCCAGTACTGGCTACAATTTTGGAGCCTATCGTTGTGCCGGTGTATACATTTTTAGGTGCAGACCCTTCGATGTTTGCAACCACATTATTAGCCAATGATATGGGTGGATATCCTTTGGCGATGCAGTTAGCACAAAGCCAAGAAGCAGGATTATTTGCTGGACTAATCTTAGGAGCTATGATGGGGCCAACTATTGTTTTTACCATACCAGTAGCTTTAGGTATTATTGAGAAGGAAGATCATAAATATTTAGCAACAGGGGTTTTAGCAGGGATGATTACGATACCCATCGGCTCCTTTGTGGGTGGAATCGTGGCTGGATTCGATATTGCAATGATTTTAAGTAATTTAGTACCGATTATCCTAGTATCTTTATTGCTTTCTCTTGGATTATGGAAAATACCTGAGAAAATGATTAAGGGATTCACAATTTTTGGTAAAGGTGTTGTGGTGGTGATTACAATAGGGTTAGCGGCCATTATCGTAGAAACCCTAACCGGAATTGTAATTATTCCCGGTATGGCGCCAGTGTCTGAGGGAATTGAAATCGTAGGAGAAATTGCCATTATGTTGGCAGGAGCTTTTCCAATGGTTCATTTTGTAACGAAAGTATTTAATAAGCCCCTTATGAAGCTAGGTAAGCTATTGGGAATGGGGGATGTTGCGGCTGCAGGTATGGTAGCTACTTTGGCCAATAATATTCCTATGTTTGGGCTTATGAAGGATATGGACCATCGTGGAAAAATCATCAATGTTGCCTTTGCAGTGAGCGCTTCCTTTGTTTTAGGTGATCATCTTGGTTTTACTGCTGGTGTAAACCAAGACATGATTTTCCCAATGGTGGTAGGTAAACTAGTAGGTGGTATTACTGCTGTGATGGTGGCCATCTTCATTGCCAATAAAACTGCTGCAAGGGAAAGTGTAGCAAAATAATACAAATTACTAGATTTAAAAATACAAAGGTAAAACTTGATAAAAATCAGGTTTTACCTTTATGTTTTTTGTGTAAAAGTAGTATAATAGTAAGAAAACTTATTGATTTTAAGTAAGGAGAGATTTTTTATGGAGGTAAAAAAATTTGTTGTAGGTATGAACGAAACCAACTGTTACATTATTTATGATAAAAATACCTTAGAGGCCCTCATTATTGACCCAGGGGATGAGGAAAAAGTACTGATTCAGTATATTGATAAACATGCACTAAAGCCTCAAGGGATTCTTTTGACCCATTATCATTATGATCACATAGGCGGGGTAGAAGGACTGAAGAGAAAATACCACTGCCCTGTCTATGCCCATAAAAAGGAGGTGGAGGGGTTGCAAAAACCTGAAATAAACCGCTCTAACCTAGATGGAAGAACACCTGTATCCGTAACACCAGATAAGCTTTTGTCGGATGGAGACACCATTTTCATCGGCACAATAGTATTGGAGGTGATTCACACCCCAGGCCATACTCCGGGAGGGATTTGTCTTAAAGTAAAAGATAGTAATATCATCTTTACAGGCGATACGATTTTTAGTGATGATTTAGGTAGAACAGATCTAGAGGGTGGCAGTGAAGAAAGTCTTAAAAGGAGTATTACAAACAAGGTTTCCAAATGGCCAGAGAATACCATGATTTACCCAGGTCATGGAGAAGCTGCTTTAATGCTGCAAATTAGAGGGAGAGGTGTACAATATTTAAGGTAATCTATCCCCCAGTTAAATAGATATATCATTAGCGTTAACTTAAGCCATAATTTGTCATCCTGAGTGGAGCAAAGCGGAGTCGAAGGATCTTAGTGTTAGTAAAATTCTTGGCTACTCCAAGATCCTTCGCTACCCTCAGGATGACAGTTCAAGAGAATTTTGGTAATAATTGTACTAAGTTAACGCCTATAATAGACATATAAAAGGTGATATAAAAGAAAAGTTTGGGGATGTATTAAAAGAAAGAAGACCATTATAGCTATATACAATTAAAAGCTATAGGAATTCTCAAAAAAGATAGCCGCTGCACAAGGAGCCTTATAGTTCTTAGTGCAGCGGCCTTAAATTCTTGAAGCGTTATATAGATTCCTAGTCTACCAAATCCTTTGCCTTTGTGTAATTAAATACTGGACCATCAGTGCAAACATAGGTTTCATTGATCTTACAGTGGCCGCACTTACCCACAGCACAGGACATTTTTCTTTCGATGGATACCCATATTTGAGATTCATCCACACCATTTGCCAGTAAAGCCTTCGTTGCAAAGTGCATCATTATTTCAGGACCTACGACAACTACGTTGTAATCTTTAAAGGTATTAAAGGGAATCTTATCAATGTGAGCGGTGACCAGTCCTCTTTCAAAGCCAGGTGCTGTAGAATCATCTAAAGTACAAATCACATTAAACTTAGATTTAAATTTTTCGATTTCCTCTTCAAATAAAACACTGTCTATGTCTTTAAAACCTGCAATAAGATTCACAGATTTACATACTTCGGGGTGGTCATAAAAATGGTTAATAAGTGTTTTAACCGGTGCCAAACCAGTACCGCCGGTGATAATCACTAAATCTTTATTCTCATACTTTTCTACAGGAAATGAATTTCCATAGGGACCTCTCATGAACAGTGTATTCCCTGGATTCAGACCAAATACACCTTCAGTAAGCTTACCAACTTTTCTAATCGTAAATTCAACAAAACCAGGACCCTTTCCACTAACGGATATTGGCGCTTCACCTACTTTAGGAATAGAAAGCATGAAAAACTGTCCATGTTTAGTTTCTGCATCACATGCTACTCGAAATGTATGCTCTGCTTTGGTTTCATTGATAATACTCAAAATTTTATAAGGTTCTGGTATCATAGCGTTGTGCATGATTTACTCCCCCCTCATTGTATCTTTTTCTGTCTTTACTACTTCTAGTTCTTTACTGAGTTGATTGATAGCATCAAAGAATGAAATATCCTTGAAGCATCGTTTATCGCATCGTCCACATCCCACACACATATGTTCATTTTCATTAAAACGAAGATTATAATCATAGATCTTGTGTAATGTCTTAAATCTCATATTTTCCCCCGGTGTTTGTCGGGATCTGTGTCCTCCCGCTGTCAGGGTAAAGGTATCCAGCATACAGGGTGACCAGACCCTTCTTCGTTCACCATCACTGCTGCTGCTGGTTTCGCTATAGATAACATCTACCGTATCAAAGCAGCTACAAGTGCCGCAGACTGTATTACAGCCGCCGCAACCGATGCACTGTTCATCGTACTGCTTCCAAAAATCAAGATCACAGGCTGCTTTCAACTGTTCACGATTTTCAATTTTTGGCAATACTACACTTTTAGTATTAGATTGAACAAACTCTGGTATAAAGTCGCTTGCTGTTTCTTTGGCAAAATATTTTTTAAAGGTTTCATCTTTTACTGCTAGCAGTAAGCCATTTTCCTTAAACCTTGCTGCCACACTGTAATTATCAGTCTCGTTGGAGCCCATGGAAACACAGAAACAGTCATCCCATCCTTCTCGACATTCCAGCATGAATAGCTTAACTTTATCACGTAGTCTCTTGTAATAGATGTCTGTATTATCGCCATTTTGCATAAAAATATTGTCCAATCTTTTTATGGCGTTAATATCACAAGGACGGGCAAATATAATCATCCCTTTTGTATCATCAATAGAGCTTTCTTCACAGTTATTATCTTTAAAATAAATCATTGCCTGAGTAATGGGATAAAAAACTTCCTTCGGTGAAAAGTCAGACTGTACATCATGCACGATTTCTTCTACCCTACTAATTTCCCCATAACGAATTAAGTCTGTATCCTTCTTGAACCCACGCTTTTCAAAACGTTTCGGAGCATAGACCCTATATTCTTTTTTTAGTTCATCTAGAATGGTGTTCATTTTTTCCCAACTTACATAGCACTGTAAAGAATTGTCGGTATCACTTTCAAGAGTTTCAAAACCGCTGCTGAGGATAGATTTCTCTAGTTTTAAATATCCATGAGTGATTTTTGCAATTGCTTTGTAAAACAAAGTATCGGCAAATTGATCTATTTGCTGGCAAAACTCAGGGACCCAGTTTAACAAATGCTGCTCTAAAAAATCCTGTTGCTTTTTGAGCCAACTGATGTTCCCAGGATCTTTTTGCGCCTCACTGCATAAAAAACCCATAAATTCAAGTTCTAAAGCAATATGATCCTCCAAAATATCTGAATTAACCTTTCCTTTAACGATGCCATTTGATGCATAAACACTGCAGACTTGGTCCCAAGCATCCTGCATAACAATTCTTTCTGGGCTTGTGTACACGGATTCATAGGGGAATGCAGAGGAGCCTTGGGATATTCCTGCCGATAAAAATACTTTTGCATAGTCCACCGCTAAATCGATTACCGCATCACTGCCACAGGTTTCAAGGTACTCCTTTAGTAGTTGATAACCTGCACCCAACTCCGTTTCACAACAGTCCTTGGGAAAAGTGAAGCCTTTCATCTGATCAAAAAAGTCCTGATCAATTTCTCGCAGATATACTCTACTCAAAAAACGGTACAGTTCTTCTCTGGTTTTCATAAGCTTAGTATCCATTTATCTTCCACCTTCCTTTCTACCCCTCAGCGTCTCACATTCCTGGGGAAGTACATCCTGCCATTGGGCTTTCCGCAAAATATAACGGACAGAAGGACTGTGTCCGAAATCCTTAAGGCTGTGAACATTTTCACTTCCAGCTTCTTTTAGTTTTATAGAGATTTCACTGTTTGGATCATTGATATCCCCAACCATCAGTGCCCTTCCGGGGCAGTTTTTCACACATGCAGGTTTTTCACCTATTTTTCTTAGGTGGTCACACAAGGTGCATTTTTCCATGACTCTCATTTCTTTTTTAAAAGTGTTTGCCTCATAAGGACAGACATTTTTACATGCTAGACAGCCAATACAATGTTCCTGATCAATCAAGACAACACCGTCACCACTGTTCTTAAAACAGGCTCCTGTAGGACATACCTCAACGCAGGCCGGGCTTTCACATTGCTGACACATTGAAGGCATATAGTACATCTCTAAATCCGGATATACCCCGGTGGGGCCTACTTGGCGGACCATAATTCTGTTGGAACCCAATGCAACGTCATTTTCCACTTTGCAGGCAACATGACACCCTTTACATCCGATACAACGATCTAAATCAACCACAAAACAATATTGTGCCATCATTTTACCTTCACCTCCTCTGTAGAATCAACTGGTCGCGGCAGCCATTGCTTGAAATCCTCTGGTTTTGTCCAGATCCCCTCTGGTGGGGCGTCAGCTTTTGAAACCTTTACAAGGAAGCCCCTTAAAGTA
The DNA here is from genome assembly GCF_001042715.1 of Clostridium aceticum. Taxonomy (NCBI): domain Bacteria; kingdom Bacillati; phylum Bacillota; class Clostridia; order Peptostreptococcales; family Natronincolaceae; genus Andreesenella; species Andreesenella acetica. The sequence goes on from NZ_CP009687.1 coordinate 443,010, forward strand.
TAGGTTCCCACCACATCATTGAAGGGAGCATCTTCTTTTGTGAGCATATTGACATTCATTTCTTTCCAGCCCTGAGTCTCCGTATTCAAAGTTTCAGGATTCCAAAACCGCTCCATATATACCGTTCCTGGATTGATTCCTTCTGTTACCGAAGCCAATGCTCTAATCTTACCGCGCTTTGACTCCACCCATACCCAATCCCCCTCCGAAATACCATAGGTTTCAGCAGCTTTCGGATGGATCCAAAGCTCCGGTACAGGATAAATTTCCCTTAGCAACGGGATGTTTCTCAAGGTGTTATGATGGTAAAAGGGGATTCTTCCGTTGGTCATGATCAATGGGTATTCTTTGGCAAGTTCACTGTCACTCACCGGACCTTCATGTGGTTCTAAATAATAGGGCAGCGGGTCGTAATCCTTGGATGCAGGAGGCAAGTCGCAGGGACTAAAAGGGCGTCCTGTTCTTGACAAGGTAATCATACTTTCAAGGTAAAGCTCACACTTTTTAGAAGGTGTAGGGAATCCTGCCGGCAAGCCTGTCTTTGGATTTGTTTCCTTGTAAACATAGTAGGTTTTCCATTCATCCTTCGACATAAATTCATAGGGTGTTATTTCCTTTAGCTTTTCCCATGTAAGGTCAACTCTGTTTAAAAAGTGATCAAAAAGCTCACCCACCGAGTCCCAATAGGCAAGATCCTTGCCCATATATTCCGCATCGAAGGCTTTTTGGCAGGCCTCATGCCCAAGTTCACCGCATCGTTTTGCTAACATTGACCAGATCACTGTTTCATCCACTGTTTCCCAAAGATGCGCCACACCTTGCCTTGCGAAGAGCTTATTGCAAATTTCAACCATCATATCTGTTTCTAGCCATTCTTGCGTAGGAAGCAGGATGTCGGCAAAAGCGGAAAAAGATGTGGGATACATATGCATATGTACGATGAAATCAAGCTCTTCTATGGCATCTGCCCACTTCTGGCTATTAGCAACAGCACCAAGCTTGTTACCGGAGCGTTCTATCCACACCCTTGGCTTATATGGCTGTCCTGTAAGGATTGCCTCCAGAACACTAGTAGGATGTCCTGCGTACCAGATGCCGAGGCCCTTGTATTCATTGCCACCGAGACGTTTTTTTAGCTGTTCCTGAGGAAGCCTGTCGGCAGCAATAGGCACAGGATAAAATGGCATATCGAAGACACCGCTTTTTCGAAAACGTTGCAGTAATACCCCTGGTTTTTCAACATTTCCCATCAGCATGTCAATAATAGCAGAAGACATGGCTGCCTGTACCGAATTGGGATTCTGGTCAGTGGCTACCCCTAGGGCAATCCCACTTGGTGTATTTTGTGCATACAGCTTAATTGCTTTCTCAATTTTTTCGGCATCAAGACAGCAAATCTCTGCGGCCTTTTGAATCGTATAAGCTTCTACTCTTTCTTTTAATAATTGGAAACCTGTTTTATACTCAACCCCATCTACAACGAAGCTGCCCTCTAATACAGGATCAAGCGCATCATTCCATGGATACTCCATAGGCTGTATTGCGTTGGTGTTTGCATCCCACACCATAAACGTATCTGGGATATCGGGGTTATCACTGGATTCAGCTCGTAATAGCATTTTAGTTTTGACATTTACTAGATAGGGTAAATTGGTCCATTTCATAACAAACTCATGATCGTAGAGCTTTTGCTCCATGATGTAGCGGATCCAGGCAAAAAGTAGTGCAACATCAGTTCCTGGCCGGATTGGTAACCAAACGTCTGCCTTTGCTGCATCGATGGTAAAGCGTGGGTCAACGACAACGGTATTTACACCTTTGCTGCGCAAATCCGTAACAGCACCGCCACCGGTTGCAGGACAGGAATAAGCAGGGGCTGTTCCCCATAAAACCAGGGTTTTCATCGGAGTATCCTCTGGATAGTAGATTTCCAGGGCATTGGAATCTGCAATACTTGGATCATCGCCACCATACATCATGGTATAAGACAGTACACGGGGGAGATAACACTGAGCACATCCTGGTTCAAACCAGTTTGGTGTACCGAATATATTGCAGAATCTGGCAATACTCCAAATCTCAGGATTGCCTCCGCCACCGGTAGAACAGAATACTGTTTCTGCGCCATACTTTTCCCGGGTTTCCATCAGCTTTTCTGCAATGGTATCTAAAGCCTCATCCCAAGAAATTCGCTTCCACTTGTTTTCACCACGCTTACCTACCCTCATCATTGGGTATTTATTGCGATTAGGATGATAAAGTGCTTGGATACCGGCAAGTCCTTTAGCACACATTCTGCCTTTGCTCATAGGATCTTCAGGATTTCCTTCCAGCTTAACAACTCGCCCATTTTTCACATGAGCAATAACCCCACAGTTTTGAATACATGCTCTGCAATTGGTTTTAACCTTTTTTACGGATGGAGAGGGGGCAGGTTCTTGTGATTTTCCTTTTGTTAAACCGCCTGTGTCTTCCAAACAAGATGCTATCCCGCCAATGCTCATTGCATTAAGAACGTTTTCTTTCGCAAACTTCTTTCCTTCCATGTTTTACCTCCTCATATAATAAATTTACTTGAGACTAATTAAACCTTGCTTTAAAATCAACTTTTTGAAAATTAAACACCTTTTCAAAAGGAAGTAGTGCGGCTCCTAATAACGCTGCATTTTCTTTAATAGCTGAAGACATAATTTTTATTGATTCATATCCGTAGAAATTATCTGTGAGTTTTAGTTTCTTGACGCCGATATCAATCAATTGCTGCATATAATCTCCCAGGTCACCGCCGATAATGATGCAAGATGGATCTAATGTCAGTGAAATAGCTTCTAATCCAGAAAATAGATAATGCACATATTCCTCTATTTTGAGGACCGCCGAAGGAACATTATTATTATAATCATGAAATAGTTTTTGAAGATATTCTACTTCATTGATGGTGTTACTGCTATCCTTTAATAAAGCACGCTTAGAAGCAAATAATTCCCAACAACCGTAGCGACCGCAATTGCAGCGAAGCTTTACATCAGATACTTTCAGATGTCCGAATTCTCCGGCCCGCTTGCGATTTCCACGAAAAATACAGTGATCAATCATAATTCCTGTCCCAATTCCTTCCGCAATGGATACATAGACAAAATCATCTAAGTCCCCGCCTTTTCCGATCACGTATTCCGCATAGGCCGCGGGATCAGCCTCATTTTCCGGGAAAATATCTAAACCCAGTTCTTCTTCAAAATTTTTCAGGCAATATTTTTTGATATTAAGGTTAGGGATGTATTCCAGCATAGTACCATCGACCAATCCTGGAAAAGCCATTCCTACACCTAATACTTTTTCTCTCTCTATTTTGTGGTGGTCCAGCATTGTAAAAATATGCTCCTTAATTTGGGTAAGGGAACCTGGCAGTCCCAGATTAAAAGAATAGGTAAACTCAGTGGAATCCACAATATCCCCCTGTAAATTTACCAGTGCTAAGCTAACATATTTTGGTGATACATTAACCCCAAAAGCATATCGTGCGTTTGGTAGCAGCCGAATAATAACCGGCTTTCTACCACCATTTGAATCTGCTGTTCCAAAGGGAGTTACAAAGCCTCTATCAAGCAATGTTTGAGTATATGAATTGACAGTAGTGTGGCTTACCCCCAAAATCTTTTCAAGTTCTGACTTTGTAGCTTCATGATTTTTTCTTAAAAATTGTAGAATTTTCATACAATTAATTTCCCGTATTTGTTCATGGGTTAGATTATTGATACTTGGCATAACGCATCCCTCAAATCAAATGAATTAGTCTGTATATCATAGGCGTTAACTTAATACAACTATTATCAAAGTTCTCTCCAACTGTCATTTTACTAACACTAAGATCCTTTGACTATGCTTTGCTCCACTCAGGATGACAAACTATGGCTTAAGTTAATGCTAATGATCTGTTGCACTAAATTAATCTGTTGTGCTAAACTACACATTTTTACTATGGGGCATTATGGAAATAAAAATAACTGTAATATCCCTATTAGATCAATACTTGAATTATTTATCTAAATAGCACAACAAGTTTAATTAAGTTTATTATAAATATCCAAAGAGAGTTTTGCAAGATGCTTTCGAAAGAAAGTTTAAAAAGTTTTTGAGGGAAAACAAAGAATCTTAGAATTGAGAAGATCTTCGCTATGCTCAGTTTGATATGGAAGGTGATGGTGAAAATAATAGGGCTAAGCCAACATCAAAAGAAGTATTGTCAATAGGATAGGATTTGAATGAGTAGAATTTTATCTAGAGTATGAAAATAATCTCGAAGTTACAGATTAGGGCAGAGGTATGTAATATGTAAGAGATGATACAAAAAAGTATCACAAGTGATACAATTATGAATCTAAGAAGTAAAAGGCACAATACTGGATCTTTTGCTTTCTTGTATGACTTTTAATACAAAATTGCATTAAAAACTTTAAATACTGTGATAGGAGGATTTTTAAAAAAGTTCCCATAGTAAAGTTTATTTGTATAAGAAAGATGAATTTAAACAGCAAAATCAATGTTTTAGATAGGTGAGAAATTTTACAAAATAAAAAATGATGCCCTCAGGAAGTTTTGGCATAAAATTTGCTTTTACATAATGGCAGTATGAATATTAAATTCATGAGAAGTTGAGAAATGTAAAAAAATATAGTAAGTAAAAATAGTCTATCGTTAAGAAAATTGGGAGAAAAAAATGGAAATTTTTTATGTCGTTAATCAAGTAACTGTTTTGGCAATCTTGATGATCATAGGGTATATCACAAGAAAAAAGGAAATATTAAGCGATCAGCTAAGTAATGGATTATCATCCATTCTAATATATATCGCCCTACCAGCTATGATTATATCGGCATTTCACTTTGAATTTTCTATAGAGATGTTTAAAAACATTGGACTAATTTTAATACTATCCACACTTATTCATGTGCTATTAGTTGTTGTTAATAAGCTTATATTTAAAAAGTATGAAGTAGATAAGAGGAATGTACTAAACTATTTTGGCATATTTCCTAATGCTGGTTTTATGGGGCTACCCTTTATACTGGCATTGTATGGAGAAACAGGGGTTTTCTATGCTTCTATATTTATGATTCCTTACCATGTCTTAATGTGGACTTATGGACAAAGACTGTTTGCTAAAGCAAAGGATCCTTCATTTATGAAAGCTTTAATAATACACCCTAGCATTTTAGCTATTGTGATAGGTCTGTTGACATTTATATTTTCCGTCAACATACCATATGTGATTCTTAGACCTATGAATATGTTAAGTTCAATGACAACACCAATAGCTATGATGATTATAGGTGGTAAAATTGCTGATTTAAAGTTTCATGATTTATTTTCAGATAAAGATGTATACATTGGATGCTTTGTTCGATTAATCGTAGCACCTATCTTAACATTTGCACTTCTAAAAGGTATGAATTTAGATTTTATGCTGATTAAGATTTGTGTAACGATTGAAGTAATTCCCGCAGCAATGACCATTGTAATTTTTCCAGAAAAATATGGTGGGGATACGCACTTTGCAACGAAATGTGTATTGATGAGCCATGTACTGTCTATTATTACAATACCAATAGTATTTCTACTACTTCAGTAAAATTTCTTTACATGAGTATTTCAATTGTTTTATTGAAAGATAATTTGATTAATTATAAATGCTTTTAAAAACTTACAATCTAAATATAAGCAAGGGGGAATTTAAAATGGCAGAATTAGCAATTGATTTAAATGTATTAAAACAGGCAGTAGGGGACCTTGATGAAGAGCAAGTGTTGGAAATGTTAGAGAAGTTTGTGGAAACAAATCCAAGCGAAGAAGAAGCGCAAAAGGTAGTAAATGTATGTCAGCAAGGAATGGCAATTGTAGGGGACTTATTTGATCAAGGTGAATACTTCGTAGGAGACTTAATCTTTGCTGGAGAGTTATTAACAAGTGCTATTGAAACATTAAAGTCTGTAATTGGTTCAGACAGCACAGAAAAGGTGGGCACCATTGTTCTTGGTACAGTGGAGGGGGACCTACACGATATCGGTAAAAATATCTTTAGAAGTATGGCAGAAGCAGCAGGTTTTGAAGTATATGATATCGGTATTGATCAGTCAGCAAGTGCTTTTATTCAAAAGGTTAAAGAAGTAAAACCACAGATCATAGGCATGAGTGGTGTACTTACCTTAGCAATTGATTCTATGAAAAATATCATAGATGAAATGAAAAAAGAAGGATTAAGAGAAGATGTAAAAATTATCATCGGAGGTAATCCTGTAACAAAAGAGTCTTGTGAGTATGTTGAGGCAGATGCCTTTACTACAAATGCAGCAGAAGGTGTAAAAATATGTCAAGGGTGGGTGAATTAAATGAAGGATATGTTAGCACAAGCAGCAGAGAGAAATCAGCTTTTCAAAGATATTGAAGAAGGAAAAATACCTAAAAGGGTACCTGTGTATACTTGGATGGATATAACCTATATTATGCAATATGCTGGGGTGGACTTAAAAAAGGCGCAATGGGATGTTAGTGGATTTAGAGATATGATTGAAGTTGGCGCAAAATCCTTTGCATCCGATATTAATCCAGCTACATTTACGAGATTATATCCAGTATATAACATATTAGGAGCAAAAAACTTTGTGATGAGTTCTTCTGGACAAATCCAACATCCAGAGATTACCGGTATGCAGCCGGAAGAGTATGATGAGATGATTGCAGACCCTTATAAGTTTATGCACGATAAAATATTTCCACGACTATATAGTAATTTAGATGCAGCACCAGCCAAAAAAGCCTTAGTATTTGCAAAGGCACAAAAAGCCTTTTTCGATATCATGGGGCAAATAGCCGCTGCTGATGCTGAGATGAATGCAAAATATGGTTTAGCAGATGATCGCGTAAATGGTCAGTCAATTGCACCCTTTGATCAAGTTGCAGATCAGTTTAGAAGTTTTAGTGGAATTAGCTCAGATATAAGAAGGTATCCAGAAAAGGTGCTTGCAGCATGTGAAGCGGTACTACCTATGATGTTGAAGGCAGGAGTTAAACCTAATTCATCTATCAGCAAAAAAACATTTATTCCTCTCCATATGGCACCTTATATGAGGGAAAAAGATTTTGTGAAATTCTATTGGCCAACCTTTAAAAAGTTAGTTGAAGGATTAAGAGCTGCAGGCGCAGGGGTATTGTTATTTGTTGAACATGATTGGACTAGATTCTTAGATTATTTAAATGAATTGCCTGCAGGCACACACATGATGTTTGAGTATGGTGATCCAAAGGAAATCAAAGAAAAAGTAGGGAAGAAACATATTGTTTCAGGGCTTTATCCATTGACATTGCTAGCTCAAGGAACAAAGCAAGAATGTATTGATAAGGCAAAAGAACTTCTTGATATCCTTGCACCAGGTGGCAATTATATATTCTCTTTTGATAAAGTAGCTTTAAATATAAAGGATGCCAATCCTGAAAATATTATTGCCGTTAATGAATTTGTAAGAGAATACGGCGTTTATTAAAAAGGAGGAATGAAAAATGGAATTTAAATCAGAATATTACACTTCATGGTCAGAGTATGTAGAAAAAAACGATGTTTCTCAAGACGAGGAAGAATTTATTGCACCGAATTCTCAGCAATATGAAGAATTAGTTTTTGGCTTTTCCATGTATTTAACCATGTAAAGCAGTGAACTCATTTCAGTAAATTAAAACATTGGGAAATCAGATGGAGAGTCTGCTCCATCTGATTTGAAAACCCCACCTACGTTAACGTTTGGAGGGGGAGTCTTAATTCTAAAAGAGAAAGATAACAAATTAAAGAGGGGGAAATGTAAATGAATAGTTCTAAAGTAAGAATTGGGGTTAATGAAAAGCTTACTGTTCAGCAGTCACTTTTTTATGGTATGCAATCGTTATTAGCATGTAACTTATTTTTAGGTCCTTTTGTGCTTATTGGTGTTTTCCAAATGGAGGTTTCGCTTGCAGCTGCTTTCATTGGAATGACTTTCTTGGCTTGTGGTATTGCAACAATTATTCAAGCGGGCTTCTTTCTTAAGATGCAGGTAATACAAGGAATGTCTTTTGCAACATTTGGGGCAGTAATTGCGGTGGTGATGGGAGCAGATTTTGCTACCCTTGTGGGAGCACTAATGGTGACCTCAATTATGATTGTTTTACTTGGTTATTTTAGACTCTTCAGTAAATTCGTCAGAAAATTCATTCCAGGATTAGTAGCTGGAACGGTTATCGTTGTTATAGGTATTTCATTGATGCCAATTACCTTCACTTCTATATTAGATCTTCCAGGTTCACCCGGCGTTAACTTCTTGATAGCAGGAGTTACATTTTTCTCCTTGTTATTTTTTATGCGATTAGGTAGATCAGAAAACACACTAAGTAAAGCCCTTAATATTGGAGGGGTAATTTACGCTATGGCAATTGGAACATTTGTTGCGTCCTTCTTCGGGCAAGTAGATCTAACACCTGTAGTAAGTGCCCCTTGGTTCGCTATTCCTAGGCTTTTCCCCTTTGGAGCTCCAAAGTTTGAAATTGGTTCAATTATGGTGTTTGCCGTAATTATGATAATAAGTATGGTTGAGTCCATCGGTACTTGGTTTACGATTACTGAGATGAGCGATGACGCGGTAGATGATGAGAGAATGGATAGAGGGGTAATAGGTGAAGGTCTTGGCGTATTGATTGGATCGTTAGTTGGGGGTTTACCTGTTAGTAGTTATGCTTCCAATACAGGAGTTCTAGTAGTTACTAAGGTATTTAGCCGATATGCTGCTATTGCTGCTGGTGTTGTAGCTGTTATTTTAGCCTTTAGCCCTAAGCTTATGTATCTAATGGCGATTATCCCTTCTTCGGTAGTATGGGGAGTATACGGAATCGTTTGCATTGCTATTCTTATGAGTGGATTTAATAGTATTAAAAATTACCCAATTACGGAGAGAAATAATTTAGTTGTAGGTATTTCAGTTTTAGCAACAATAGGTGCAGGGCTTCTACCTGCTGCGGTTACTAATGCAATGCCTGGAATAATTGGTTACTTATTCCAAGCTTCTATCGCTATTGGTTGTATAACTGCAGTTGTTGCAAATTTAGTGCTTCCAGAGAATACTGAAGATAGGATAGCTGTAAATCCTATAACAGATGTAAATAATTCTTAAAGTTTATCTCTTAAATAAAGTCCTCATAAATTGCTATTTATTAATCTTAAAATGTGAGTTGTAGGATGGGGAGAAAACCCAAAAGTTTCTCTGGTTATATAGGTAAAAGGGAAAATAGCTCTAAGCATGGAATAAACTAGTAGATACAGGGAGTTACTCTAACCGGAACCCCCTGTATCTTTTTTTCTATCTATTTTAAAGCTGTTTTTCGCGGACTATAGCTGGATTCATTGTATTTTTCTTAAGAAAACCTAAAAGATCAGCAGCACAGAAAGTACTTTTAATATTATGATACAAGCAGCTGCTGTAGATGTTGAGATGAATAAAAAATAATGAAACATTTAGGGAGGCTATTATGATGAAGAAGGAGAATCAGCAGAAAATATTAGATCATTTTATTTATTTGACCTCTTATTTATCCTATTTTTTTGATGAAGATATTATTGTTGGCGTAACAGACAGAGAAAAATTTATACATCAGACTAAAAACAAAAACATTCCCGTCAGTGTGAATGAAGGAGATTTGATTACAGAAGGGGATGGTATGTATGAAGCAATACAATCTGGCAAACTTTTTTCTGTGATAGTTCCGAAGGAAAAGTTCGGCACTGCCTTTAGGTCCACAGCAGTACCTATTCGAGGTGAAGAGGGGGCTATTATTGGGGCCTTTGGTATAGGCAGAAGTTTGGAAAAACAGTTGAAAATGTCGATGTTAGCAGAAAACCTTGCTGCCTCCCTACACCAAATAGCTTTTGCTGTTAATGCAATTTCCTCAGGGGCTCAAGATATAGCGGCAACTAACTCCACTATGGTAGAGATGACAAATGAAACCTGTGAGACAACGAAAAAAACAGATGAAATTATTAGATTTGTAAATAATATTGCTAGTCAAACTAATTTATTAGGTTTAAATGCAGCCATTGAAGCTGCAAGAGCAGGAAAGAGCGGCAAAGGTTTTGCTGTTGTGGCAGAGGAAATCAGAAAACTATCTAGTTTAAGTAGTGAATCTATAGAAAAGATTGATGTTGTTTTATTGAGGGTGAGAGAATCGGTAGAAAAGATACTACATAATATGAAGCAATCAGAGGGTATTTTTCAAGAACAAGCAGCTGCATTAGAGGAAATAACAGCAACAATAGAGGAGCTAGATGCCTCGGCTAAAGTTCTTGAAGAAATGGCTAAAGTTTTTTAGGTTTTTGCGATACAAAACAACATCACAACGATACAAAAATGAATCAAAAGAAAAACCACACTAAAGTGTACTTTTACTTTTATAAGCTTAAATATTGATACAAATTTGTATCAATATTTTTCTTTTATTAAGAAAACAGTATCCTCTAGCATTAATTTCACAGAAGGTTTACATGAGCATTTTAAATAAGTTAATAAAGAAATCCAGTGTTTTCAAGGCTCTGTTAATTGAAATGCAAAAAAAACTTATATTAATAAAATTTGGCATAGAGATTGCTTATATAATAGGATAGGCAAGAGATGAGAGTACAGACTATTGCAAAGGTGGTAGGTATGAGCCATGAGTAAAGTAAAAAGTATGAATGAAGCAATGAGTTTAATCAAAGATGGTATGACCATCATGATTGGTGGATTTATGGGGATAGGTACGCCAGAAATTTTTATAGATGCAATGGTAGAAAAAGGGGTTAAAGATCTAACGATAATTGCCAACGATACAGGGCTGCCAGATAAAGGGATAGGTAAGCTGATTGCAAAAAAACAGATTAAGAAGGTAATAGCCTCCCACATAGGACTAAACCCAGAGACTGGTAGACAAATGAACGCAAGAGAGTTAGAGGTAGAATTAGTGCCGCAAGGGACATTAGTAGAACAAATTCGATGTGGTGGTGCAGGTATAGGAGGCTTTTTAACTGAAACCGGAATAGGGACGATTATAGAGGAGGGGAAAACAAAAATAAAAGTGGGCACGAAAGAATATCTTTTAGAACTGCCACTGAGGGCAGACCTGGCTCTCTTAAGGGGTTCTATCGTAGATAAAATAGGGAATGTTTTTTATAATGGCTCCACAAGAAACTTTAACCCCTTAATGGCAACTGCTGCAGATATGGTATTGGTTGGTGCAGAGAAAATTGTTGAAGTAGGAGAGCTGGATCCCAATTATGTTATGACACCTAGTATTTTTGTAGACTACATTGTTGGGGGTGAAAAATAATGGAGGCAAATATAGCAAAAAAAATGATTGCAAAAAGAATTGCCAAAGAGTTGAAGGACGGAGATGTGGTAAATTTAGGCATCGGACTTCCCACCATGGTGGCAGACTATATCCCTGAAGGCATTCATGTAACTTTGCAGTCTGAAAACGGTTTTGTAGGTTTAGGCACAGCTGCTGAAGTTGGAAAAGAAGATAAAGATATTGTTAATGCAGGGGCCCAGTATGTGACCGTAAAAAAAGGAGCGGCTTTCTTTGATAGTGCAACATCTTTTGGGATTATCCGTGGTGGGCATGTAGACGCCACAGTGCTGGGGGCTTTAGAGGTGGATCAAAAAGGAAATTTAGCAAATTTTATGATCCCAGGAAAAATGGTTCCCGGTATGGGTGGGGCTATGGACTTGGTAAGTGGAGCAAAGAAAGTAATTATTGCTATGCTTCACACTGCTAAAGGAGAGGCAAAGATCTTAAAAGAATGTAAGTTGCCTCTTACAGCTGTAGGGCAGGTAAATCTTATTGTTACAGAACTAGCGGTGATGGAAGTGAGTCCTGAGGGTCTTTTATTAAAGGAAATTGCTCCTGATATTACTGTAGAAGATGTTTTAAAAGCAACTGAAGCAGATCTAATCATTAGCGATGATTTAAAGGTTATGGAATTATAAAAGTTATTGAGAGGAGGTGAAGTTTATGAAGAAGGTGGCATTTGAAGATGTTAAACCTTATAAGGCACCATTGCATTTTGATGTATCTACTTTAAAATTACATGGCTTAGAAGAAACTGGAGCCTCTAAGTTTTGGATGGGTGTTTCACACTTTCTCCCTGGTGGTGGAGCAGAGTACGCCTATGAGGATTCTCCCACAGAGAAGATCTATGTTGTTTTAGAAGGAGAAGTTGTTGTTAAATCAAAACAAGAAAAATTTGTGTTGAAAAAATGGGATTCTATTTTTATAGGACCTAATGAGGGAAGAGAGATTATTAATGAAACCAATATGCCGGCAACTATGTTGGTAGTGGTTAATTATCCTGAAGTATAGATAAGGGGGGTATTTATGAAGGTAATGAACAATACAGAAATCAAAAACATGTTTAGCCTAGAGGGAAAGGTTGCTATCGTTACAGGTGGCGCTGGGTCATTAGGAGAAGGGGTGGCAACAGGACTTGCCCTTCATGGAGCAGATATTGTTGTAACTGGTAGAACTTTAGAAACCCTTCAAGAAACTGTAAAAAAGGTAGAGGCAGTAGGTAAACGTGCGTTAGCAGTGGTTTGTGATGTTACTAAGGAAGAACAAGTGAAGGAAATGGTGCAAAAAACCTTAGATGCCTTCGGTAAAATAGATATTTTAGTTACAGTTGCTGGCATTGCAAAGAGGTTTCCAGCAGAAGAATTCCCAGTAGATGCTTTTGAGCAAGTAATGGACATCAATGTAACAGGAACCTTTATTCCTTGTAAAATCGTAGGAAATGTCATGAAGGAACAGGGTTATGGAAAAATTATTACAGTTTCTTCTGTAAGGGCTTTTGCAGGACATCCAGGAGGATACGCAGCCTATGGCACAAGTAAAGGAGCTGTATCTTTACTAACAAAGCAGTTAGCTACTGAATGGGCAAAATACAATATTAATGTAAATTCTGTTGCACCAACAATTTTCTGGACACCTCTTACACAAGAAGTACTAGAGGATGAAAAATTAAAGAAAATTTTCTTAGATAGAATCCCTATGGGAAGAGCTGCATTGGTTCAAGATATGGTGGGTTCCACAGTATACCTTGCTTCAGCAGCGGCAGACTTCATTACAGGGCAAGTAATTTATGTAGATGGCGGCTGTACCGCAGGCTAAAAGGGAGGCATCATTGTGGAGAAAAAAGTATTTAAAAACATCACTATTTTTGGTACGGGAATGATGGGAAGCGGCATCGCTCTGATTTTTGCGGTAAAAGGATGCTTCAAAGTCACCATTTTCTCAAGAAGGGGAATGGCCTCTGGTGTGTTGGAAACCATTGAATCAAGTCTAAACACATTGGTAGAAAAGGGGATCCATACGAAGGAAGAGGTAAAAACTGCCTTATCCAATGTTACAGTTGTTGATAACATGGAGATTGCCGCTAAGGATGCTGACTTTATTATAGAATGTATTCCTGAAGACATGGAACTAAAACAAAACTTATTTAAGGATCTGGATCAACTTTGTAGACCGGATACCATTTTTGCTACCAATACATCTGTAATGAGCATTACAGAGATTGCTGAAAAAACCAAAAACAAGGCAAGGGTAATAGGAACGCATTTCTGGAATCCTCCATACCTTATTCCGTTGGTGGAAGTAATCAAAGCAGAAGAAACATCTGAGGAAGTGGTAGAACAAACCATGGATTTAATGAACATTATTGGCAAGCATCCCATCAAGGTAAATAAAGATGTACCTGGATTTGTTGCCAACAGATTACAACATGCCCTTTGGAGAGAAGCTATCTCCATTGTAGAAAGAGGCATAGCAGATGCTAAAACAGTGGACGAAGCCTTGAAATTTGGACCAGGCTTAAGACTACCGATTTTAGCACCAATGGAGAATGCTGATATGGTAGGACTAGACTTAACCTTGTCTATTCACAGCTATATTTTAAAATATCTTGAAGATTCTCATGAACCTTCTCCACTATTAAAGGAAAAGGTTGCAAAAGGAGAACTGGGCTTTAAGACAGGAAAAGGCTTTCAAGAATGGACACCAGAAGAAGCCACAGCTTCTAAAAAGCAGTTGGCAGAGTACCTAGTAAAGGTCTTATATAACAAATAAATTTAAATCATTAGCGTTAACTTAAGCCATAATTTGTCATCCTGAGTGGAGCAAAGCGGAGTCGAAGGATCGTAGTGTTAGTAAAATTCTTGGCTACTCCAAGATCCTTCGCTACCCTCAGGATGACAGTTCAAGAGAACTTTGGTGATAATTGTACTAAGTTAACGCCTATGAAATTTAAATTAAACATTTTAGGAGGTTATTAACAATGGGAAAGAAAGTATTAGTAGATTTAAGTCATCCGTTCCATGCGGATATACCTGTATGGCCTTATTTTGCAAAGCCTAAAATAGATACAATGCACAACCTTGCAAAAAGCGGCGTGTTAACACAAAAAATAGATGTTGTTATGCACTGCGGTACACATGCGGATGCACCCCGACATGTTATGGAATACGAGTTTAATGGTAAGCGTGCACGTTACACCCATGAAATGCCTTTAGATGCCTATTATGGTGATGCGGTTTGTCTTGATGTTCGTGTTGAAAACTGGGGATTGATCAAAGCTTCACATCTTTATGATGCTTGCGAACGTGCAAATATCAAACCGGAAGAATTAAAAGGAATGGTTGTTTGTATCAGGACAGGTATGCACTTAAAGTTTGATGATACAAAAGAATATTATCATTATTCCTGTGGAACCGGTAGAGAAGCAGGAGAATGGTTTGCAAAGTACCAACCAAAATGTGTAGCTATGGACATGCAAGCCCTTGATCATCCTCTACACACAACCATGGGCAAGAATGGTGGTTACGTTGCAATGAACCTTATTGGTAATTCTGGTAAACCGATCACTGAAGAATACATCGAAAAATTTGGTATTGAAACCTATGCAGAATTTAACAAGGAAACTTATATTAATACATTTGGTTTAGAAAAATACATGGAAGCCTATGGAAAACTTGAAAATCATGGTCTTGAGGGAACTTGGGAGCCATGCCATAAGCTTATGATGGGTAATGGTATCGTAGGTGTAGAAAACCTTGGTGGTGACCTTGACAAAGTTGTGGGAAAACGCTTTAAGTTCATGGCATTCCCAATTCGCTGGTGGTTAGGAGATGGATCAATGGTTCGCTGCGTTGCTGAAATCGATGAGGATGATCTAAATGATGTACCAGATAGAGAATATAGATACGGTGGATTCTAATACTGCTAAGTGATATAGATGTACCCTAAACTCTCTTGATTTGTCATCCTGAGCATAGCGAAGGATCTTATTGTACTTAAACTAGACTGTAGCAAAGATATTCTTTTTGGGCACCTTTTAGGCATAAGATCCTTCGGTGGTACCTCCCTCAGGATGACAAAAATAGGACTTTCATAACAATGACAAATTATGGAGTAAGTTAATGCTAATAGTTAGAAATGAATTGTTTAAGGGCAGTCATAGGTAGGATGATTCGTCAACATGGGATGCCCTTAGTAATAGCTGCGAGGAGGATCAAAATGAGGGAAATCGTAATTGTTGGTGCAGCTAGAACGCCAATCGGGAATTTTGGTGGCAGCCTTGCTAAGATGTCAGCAGTAGAGTTAGGTGTTATAGCTGCTAAAGAAGCAACAAAAAGAGCTGGTATCACTGGAGAGATGATTGATGAAGTGATCGTAGGGAATGTACTGTCGGCTGGACTAGGACAAAATATAGCAAGACAGATTGCAATAAAAAGTGGGTTACCGGAAACAACCTCAGCAATGACTATTAATAAAGTTTGTGGTTCAGGACTTCGTGCTGTAAGTTTAGCAGCTCAAATCATCCAATCAGGAGATGCAGAAATTGTCTTAGCAGGAGGGACTGAGAGCATGAGCAATGCTCCCTACTTACTGGACCAAGCAAGATGGGGTAATAAAATGGGTCACAGCAATGTTATTGACTCCATAATCCAAGATGGGCTTTGGGACGCATATAACAACTATCATATGGGTATAACCGCTGAAAATATCGCTGAAAAGTGGCAGATATCAAGAGAAGAACAGGATGAGTTTGCAGCTAAAAGCCAATCAAAGGCAGAGATGGCAGTAAAGGATGGAAATTTTAAAGAGGAAATTGTCCCTGTTGTTCTTCCACAGAAAAAGGGAGATCCCATCGTTTTTGATACGGATGAATACCCTAAGTTTGGTACTACAGTGGAAAGCTTAAAAAAATTAAAACCTGCTTTTAAAAAGGATGGAACGGTAACAGCAGGAAATGCTTCTGGTATTAATGATGGAGCCGCTATGTTGGTGGTAATGTCTAAAGAGAAGGCAGAAGAACTAGGATTAAAGCCGCTTGCAAAAATCAAAGCCTATGCATCTGATGGACTAGATCCAAGCATTATGGGATATGGACCAGTACCAGCAACAAAAAAAGCCCTGAAAAAGGCAGGAATGACAGTAGATGATTTAGACTTGATCGAAGCCAACGAAGCCTTTGCAGCACAATCCTTAGCTGTGGCAAAGGACCTAGGATTAGATCCGTCTAAAATCAATGTAAACGGTGGAGCCATTGCTCTGGGGCATCCTATTGGGGCATCGGGGGCAAGGATTCTGGTAACGTTGCTCTATGAGATGAATAAAAGAGAGGCTAAAACAGGATTAGCAACCCTATGTATTGGTGGGGGAATGGGAACAGCCTTGATCGTGGAAAGATAACAACTTGCAAAGTAAAGAATATAACCACTTGTAAACTACATCGATAGAGAGAGGGAGAAATAATGGAGAATAAAGTGATATTAACCGTTGCAACCACAGGAGCATGGCCTACAAAACAAGATACACCCTATGTGCCGCTGCAACCAGAGGAGATCGCCAACGAAATCTATGCATGTTGGAAGACCGGGGCTTCTATGGCACATATACATGTACGTAATGATGAAGATAAGGCCTCTATGAGCTTTGAAAAGTTTGAAAAAACTGTAAAGCTTGTTAGAGAAAGATGTGACATTGTATTAAATCTAACCACTTCTGGAGGTATAGGTTTAACAGATGAAGAAAGAATGAAGCCTTTTGTTGAATTGAAGCCAGAAATGGCATCCTACGATTGTGGTACCATGAACTGGGCACATACCACTGTCTTTGAAAACAATCCAAAGTTTCTAGAAAAATTAGGTATGACGATGCAAGAAAATAATGTAAAACCTGAAATAGAAGTTTTCGATGCGGGAATGGTATATAATGCTTTATATTATCTTAAAAAGGGGATTTTAAAAGCTCCGCTGCATTTTCAATTTGTTTTAGGGGCTCCAGGAGGGATGACAGCTACAGTGGAAAACCTAGTGTTTTTAAAGAGTTTAATTCCTCAAGATGCTACATGGAGTGCCTTTGGAATTGGAAAACAACATCTTCCTATCTTATATGCAACCTTAGCATTAGGTGGAAATGTAAGAGTAGGCATGGAAGACAATATCTTCTATTCAAAGGGAGTTTTAGCAAAATCAAATGTTGATTTTGTGGAAAGAACCAAGAGAACCATAGCTGAAATGAACAAAGAAGTCGCTACGCCAGACGAAACAAGAGAAATTTTAGGTCTTAAGAATTGGAATAAATAAAAAGAAAAAAACTTTCCTATCAGCACAGATAAAAATAACCAGCAATCTATATCCTGCTGGTTATTTTTATCCAGTGAAATATCTTACTAATTTTCCCTCCTGTTAGTTTCTAATTTAAGGATAGTATTATGATATAATAATTATTATTAAGAACTTTTAATACTAGCTCTTATAATAAGGCTTGAGGAGGGGAAAAATGAACGGAGGGCATACAATCAAAATTTCTCAGAAAGTCAAAAAGAAAATTGATGAATTGGCGGAAAAGACTGGTTTGGATATAAATGATCTTATCGATCAGATTATTGAAGAAAATAAAATCCCTAAGAAAAAGCAGCTAGATGCCTTTACTATTGCCAATAGCATAGCAGATGGTATTTATGTGATAGATAAAAACGGAATGATAACTGCTGTTAACAAAAGGTATTTGGAGATAAAAGACCTTAAAGAAGAGGATGTTATTGGAAAGCATATAGATGCTATATGGGACAAAAACATCAATTATACTACGACCTTTATAGTGGGTGAAGCAGAAAATAAAACTTCTACACTAGAGATGGTTGAAAAAAGCACGAATAAAACCTTTAAAATTATGCAACCTCGCGCAATATCAATAGTGGTTTTAGAAGAGAAGAAAAAGATTTCTGTTATCACTACTGCAAAAGGACGTGAAAAAAGCTTTCTTATAACAAGCACGCCATTTTTTGATGATGAGGGGGAAGTGGCTTATGTATTGACGGTGCTTAGAGATTTAACAGAATTAGTAGAACTAAAGAAAAAGCTTGATGAAACAGAAAGCGAGAAAAATAGATATCTTCATGAGTTGGAACACATTAAAGAGCATGAAATGCGAAGTGCTTTAATTGGAGAAAGCATGGATGTTGAAAAAATTAGAGAACTGATTGAGAGCGTTGCAAAAACTGATGCTACAGTACTGATTACTGGGGAAACTGGTGTAGGAAAGGAAGTCATTGCAAGAGAAATATATAAACATAGCAAAAGAAAAGATGGACCTTACATTAAGGTCAACTGTGCAGCGATTCCAGAGACTTTGTTAGAATCTGAATTATTTGGCTATGAAAAAGGTGCTTTTACAGGAGCGCAGAATAAAGAAAAACTAGGCTTCTTTGAAATGGCCAACAATGGAACGATTTTACTAGACGAAATTGGTGAAATCCCCATCAGAGTACAATCAAAACTTCTCAGAGTTCTTCAAGAAAGAGAGGTTACAAGAATTGGTGGGACAAGAAACATTAGCTTAAATGTAAGGGTGCTTGCTGCAACAAATCAAAATCTACAGGAACAAATAGAAAAGGGAGCCTTTAGACAAGACTTGTATTACCGCTTAAACGTAGTGCCTATTAGAATACCGCCCTTAAGAGAGAGGGAGGGAGATATTACGTTATTAGCATATAATTTCCTTGAAGACTTTAATCAAAAGTATCATAAAAAGAAAGTCTTCGAAATAGATGCTATCGAAGCACTGGAGCACTATGATTGGCCTGGTAATGTAAGAGAACTAGAAAATACAGTAGAGCGATTGGTGATTATTGGAGAAAAAAAAGCAATTACTCGAAATGATATCGTCAATATTTTTGGGAAAAACAAATTTTTAGATGATCCTACCAATAGCGAAAACATGACTTTAAGAGAGGCAGTAGATGCATTTGAGAAAAAAATTATCGAAAAAGCACTGAAAAAGTATGGAAGCACCTACAAAGCAGCCAAAGTCTTAGGGGTGGCACAACCTACTGTCTTGAGGAAGGCACGGTCCTTAGGGGTAGAGAAGTGGTAATTGAATAGAATAAAAGTACTTAAGCTATTTTGCGTATTTAAGAGGGATTAGTTACCTGTGGAAATTTTGAGATTTCTGCAGGTAACTATCTAATCCTCTTGTAGAATTTTCATTCTGTTTTCACTCTTAGTATAGAAAATCCTCACCTCTAAGCATTAATAATCAGTGGAACTTACTGCTCTTGATCAGTGACCAACACAAAAACTTTCAAATTAGATTTTTAGTTGTTTATTCAACGAACACATTACCGAATCTCCACAAGCTTCTCAATACCCCTCATCAGTTTAGCGAATTTTTCAGGCTTAAGAGACTGAGCACCGTCACATAAAGCAACTTCTGGTTGATGATGTACTTCGATCACCAATCCATCGGCACCAGCGGCAACAGAGGCTTTTGCTAGGGGATCTACCATAGACCATTTTCCAGTGGCATGACTAGGATCAGTGACAATCGGTAAATGGCTTAGTTCTTTGATGACAGGTACAGCGCTGACATCGAAGGTATTTCGTGTGTAGGTTTCAAAGGTTCTGACACCACGTTCACATAAAATAACATTGTGATTACCCTCTGACATGATGTATTCCGCTGACATCAGTAGTTCTTCTATGGTGGCGGATAAGCCCCTCTTTAAAAGAATAGGACGTTGGCTTCTCCCGGCTCTTTTTAAAAGAGGGAAGTTTTGCATATTTCTAGCACCGATTTGGAGGATATCTGCGTATTCTTCTACAATATCAAAGGTATCTTGACACATTACCTCTGTAACGATAGGCATGCCAGTAGCTTCTTTTGCTTTTCTAAGAATTTTTAAGCCCTCTTCACCCATCCCTTGGAAGCTGTAGGGGGAAGTTCTTGGTTTGAAGGCACCACCTCTAAGAATATGAGCTCCTTCCCTTTGGACAGCAAAGGCAGTTGTCATTAATTGTTCTTCACTTTCTACAGAACAAGGCCCCGCCATAATCGTAACACTACCATCACCAATTTTCACACCATCTACTTCAACGATAGTATTTTCAGGATGGAAAACTCTGCTGGCCAGCTTGAAGGGATGTTGTACCCGCAGTACTTTTTCTACATACTCATTGGCTTCAATCTGACCTTGGTTGATTTTATTGGTATCTCCTATTAAGCCTAATACACAGTAGCTGGCACCCTGTACCGGATGAACCTCACAACCTAAACTAATCATCTTCTTCTCAATTTTTTCAATAACCTCCTGTGGTGCACCTGGCTTCATTACAATAACCATCATTAACTCCTCCTTGTTTTTAATTTAAATTTTATACAAATAAAAAAGTGGATTCCTTCTTAGGAATCCACTTGTATAATCGTACTACGTTGTGAAAGTGAGAAAAACTATGTTGGCATCAGTTTTTCATCCATATATTTCCTTTGAAAGAAGTTTTCATATCTATATTTTTTGAATGCAAAATAGCTGGCGCTAAAAAAGTAAAAGCCCCAGTAAAAGTTAAAATAATAGCTATGAAGTTGGCAAATTTCTTTAATGTTACTTAACATGAAAATCACCCTTCTTTTCAAATTTATATGGTTTACATATATTATATGAATCTGGTAAAACTATGTATCAAATTATTAGAAAATTTTAATCAAATTATAATGAAATTTTTTAAGTATGTCAATACAAAATTTTTTAAAAGGACATAAAAAATTTTAATATAGATATTTTGAAATTTACTATTGACAGATGGAAGAAATCGTATTAGAATTTTAAAAAAGTATAGTTTACAGTAAATTCTGAGATTGGAAAGAGTAGGTAAGCTCTGAAGCCAAAGCGAGTCGGGGGTGGTGAAAGCCTGATGCAGATAGACTTATTGAATGGTTCCATGAGAAGCAGTGGGAAATCTTTAGAGAGTATCACTAGCCGTAGGTCTCACGTTACAGAGACAGGGTATCGAAATAAGAAATTATTTCCGTACTTGGAAGAGTGAGATGATTAAAATCATCTAAAATAGGTGGCAACACGGAGTAGAAACATTTCGTCCTATAGGGGAATTGAAGTGTTTTTTTATTTCCCTAAAATACACATCTATTTTTAGTGATCTTACATCTAATGAAGGTGGCAACACGGAATCTAAAGCATTTCGTCCTTACTATAGGGATGAAGTGCTTTTTTTTATAGAGAGGAGAAAAATATAATGACTTATCCAGCCTATCAACAATTTAAAGATTTAAGCAAAACCTATAAAATCATCCCTGTCTCTATGGAGATACAAGGAGATACCGAAACCCCCATTACCCTATTTAAAAAGCTATGTAACACCTCCAATTGTTATTTATTGGAGAGTGTAGAAGGAGGAGAAAAGCGAGGAAGATATTCTTATATTGGCAGAAAGCCTTTTGTCACCATGCAGGGGAAGGATCATCAAGTAACGATTGTGGAGGGAGACAGGGTTTATGAAAAAAAAGGAAATGAAATAGAGATCATCAAGCAGGTGATGGAGGATTATAAAGCACCTCAAATAGAAAATATGCCGGATTTTATTGGAGGGGCGGTAGGCTATATAGGCTACGATATTGTAAGAAATTATGAGAAATTACCCCATGTCAATGAAGATGACGTGAATCTCCCACTGGTGCATCTTTTAATGGCAGAGGAGATTATTGTATATGATCATGTGAAACAAAAAATTAAAATCATTGTGAACTTGTCCATAAAAGGGGATATAGAAAGGCTTTACGATACTGGGGTAAGGCGGCTTAAAAAAATTCAAGAGGAGATATGTAGGCAGAGCTTTTTAATGGAAAGAGACATGACAGAGGGGAGTTCAAAGCTTCACTATCGCAGCAATGAGACAAAGGACACCTTCATGGAAAAAGTGAAAAAAGCAAAGGAGCATATAAGAAATGGTGATATTTTTCAAGTCGTATTGTCTCAACGTTTACAGGTTAAGACTGAACTGTCGCCTTTTGAAGTTTATAGAAACCTAAGAAGCGTAAGCCCCTCTCCCTACTTGTTTTATATAGATTTTGGAGATTATCAGCTGGCGGGGTCTTCACCAGAGTTGTTGGTGAAGGTAAAAGATCAACTGATAGAAACTTGCCCTATTGCAGGAACCAGGTCTAGAGGTGAAAATGCTGAAGAGGATGAAATATTGGCAAAGGATTTACTAACAGATGAGAAAGAGAGAGCAGAGCATCTTATGCTGGTGGATTTAGCTAGAAATGATATCGGTAAGCTGGCGGAGTTTGGCAGCGTAGAGGTCAGTCAGTATATGGAGGTTTGCAGATATTCTCATGTGATGCATATTGTTTCAAACGTGATTGGGAAGCTGAAAGAGAAATATGATATGTATGATGCCTTGGTGGCTTGTCTGCCAGCAGGAACGCTATCAGGAGCTCCAAAAGTAAGGGCTATGGAAATCATTGATGAACTAGAAAATAAAAAGCGAGGGATCTATGGTGGTGCTGTGGGCTATTTAGGCTTCAATGGCAATATGGATATGTGTATTGCCATACGCAGTATTTTGTTTAAGGAAAAGCAAGCCTATCTGCAGGCTGGAGCTGGTATTGTGGCAGATTCTAATGAAGAGGAAGAGTACAAAGAAACCCTAAGGAAGCTGGAGGGGCTGATGGTGACTATGAGTAGATTGGAGGAGAGGGTAAGTTGATTATCATTATAGATAACTATGATTCTTTTACCTATAATCTTTATCAGTATATAGGAGAAATTCAACCAGAAATTGAGGTTTTCAGAAATGATGCTATAAGCGTAGAGGCTTTAAGAGAGATGAAGCCTTCTCATATTATTATTTCTCCAGGACCAGGTTTTCCTAAAAGTGCGGGAATAAGTAAAAGTGTTATTGCAGAACTAGGAAAAGAAACACCGATCTTAGGAATCTGCCTTGGACATCAAGCAATAGGAGAGGTCTTTGGTGCAAAAGTTATTCATGCAGAAACACTGTTTCATGGGAAAACCTCTATGGTTTCTCATAATGAAAAAAATCTATTTTGTGGTATCGGAAGTCCTTTTAAGGTGGCACGTTATCATTCTTTGGTAGTGGATAAGGAAAATCTGCCAGAGGAATTAATAGTAACTGCTAGGGGACCAGCGGGAGAAATCATGGCATTACAGCATAGAAAGTATCCAATTTTTGGTCTGCAATTTCATCCAGAATCCATAGCTACGGAGGCAGGAAAAAAAATCATTAAAAAATTTTTGAAGATAGAGAAGTAAGTAATCTAAACTGTCGGAGGTGTATGAAATGATTCAATATGCTATTGATAAGGTGACTAAGAGACAACACTTGACAGAAGAAGAAATGATGGAAGTGATGAAGAGCATCATGGAGGGGGAAGCTACAGCCTCTCAAATTGGAGGTTTCTTGACAGCTTTAAGGATGAAGGGGGAAACAGTAGAGGAGATTATAGGAAGTGCTAAGGTGATGCGGAAAAAAGCATTAAAAGTGGATGTGGAGGACTGCTATGCGATTGACACCTGTGGAACAGGAGGGGATCACAGCAATACTTTTAATATATCCACTACAGTGGCCTTTGTAGCTGCTGCCGCCGGCGTCACCGTCATCAAGCACGGAAATCGTTCAGTAACCAGCAGTTGTGGCAGTGCGGATGTCTTGGAAAAACTGGGAGTAAACATTCAGCTAACTCCCCAGGAAGTAAAGCGATGTGTTGAAGAATTAAATATAGGCTTTATGTTTGCTCCTAACTTTCATCAGGCCATGAAGCATGCTGTTCTTCCTAGACGTGAGTTGGGTATTCGAACCATATTCAATATACTGGGTCCCTTGACAAATCCTGCTGCTGTACAGGGGCAGGTCTTGGGGGTTTTTGATGATGCCCTTACAGAAACGATGGCAGAGGTATTGATGAACTTAGGTGTGGAGAGGGCGATGGTGGTACATGGCTGTGATGGTCTAGACGAAATCACCATTAGCGATAAAACAAAAGTAAGTGAGTTAAAGGATAAAAAGGTGAGGACTTATGAGATTGATCCACGAAAATTTGATTTGCCTTTAGCAGATAAACAGGAAATTCAAGGGGGAGATGTAGAGGAAAATGCAAAAATTCTTTTAAACGTTCTACAGGGGGAGAGGGGAGGAAAAAGAAATATGATTCTTCTCAATGCGGGGGCAGCGATTTATGTAGGTAAGGCAGCAAACTCCTTAGAAGAAGGAATTGATCAGGCACGGGAAGTGATTGATATGGGCTTAGCTTTAGATAAACTACACCAGCTTATTGCTTTTAGTCAGGAGATGAAACAATGATTTTAGATAAAATTGTAGCCCATAAGAAAAAAAAGGTGGCAGAGGAAAAACATCAACTTTCTTTATCGAAGTTGGTGGAGAAACTTGACTGCATTCAGCCCCCTCGAAATTTCAAAAATTCCTTGAAGAAGGAAAATCAGTTGACAATCATTGCAGAAATTAAAAAAGCCTCCCCTTCAAAAGGTGTCATTAGACAAAGCTTTGACCCTTTAGAAATCGCTGAAGTTTATGAAGAAAGCTGTGTAGAAGCTATGTCTGTACTGACAGAAGATAAGTTTTTTCAAGGAAGTGACGACTATTTAAAACAAGTAAGAAAGACTACCTCCTGCCCACTGCTTAGAAAGGATTTTATCATAGAGGCATATCAAGTCTACCAATCAAAGCTGTTGGGGGCAGACGCTATTTTGTTGATAGCTGCAATATTGACAAAACAACAATTAATAGAATTTCAAAGAATCGCAGAGCAGGTAGGGCTCTATTGTCTATTGGAGGTCCACAATGAGGAGGAATTAGATAAAGTGCTGGAGGCGGGAGGAGAAATTATTGGTATCAACAATAGAAATTTAAAAACCTTTGAAACCACCTTAAAGACCACAGAAAAGTTAATCTCCTCTGTTCCTAAAAATAAAGTGATTGTAAGTGAAAGTGGCATCCATACAAGAGAAGATATGCAGTTTCTACAAAAACTAGGTGTGAATGCTGTCTTGATAGGGGAAGGTTTTATGGTGGCGGAGGATATAGGAAAAAAGATCAGGGAACTTAGGGGGTGAAAGAAATGACAGCCGTAAAGATATGCGGTTTGACAAAAAAGGAAGATATAAGCTATGTAAATCAATTGCGACCGGATTATGTGGGTTTTGTCTTTGCAGAAAGCAAAAGAAAAATCACAAAGGAGAAGGCAAAAAGTTTGATACAAGGCTTGGAAAAGCAGATTAAGACCGTGGGGGTTTTTGTCAATGCGCCTATAAAAGAAGTAAAAGAAATTGCCGCATATTGTGATTTAGATATATTGCAGCTTCATGGGGAGGAGGATCAAGCTTATATCAATGCTTTTTCCCAGAAGGTTTGGAAGTCTTTTAGAATCAAAAACCCGGATGATTTAAGTCAATTACAGCAATATGATACGGAGGGTTATTTACTAGATACCTATGTGGAGGGAGAATATGGAGGTACCGGTAAGACCTTAGACTGGACTGGAATTGCACCATTGCCACAAAAAAGACCCATTATTTTAGCAGGAGGGCTTACTTCAGAAAATGTAGAGGAAGCAGTGAAAACCCTTAGACCCTATGCTGTAGATGTAAGCAGTGGTGTGGAGAGGGATGGATATAAAGACTATAGAAAAATAGAAAAATTTATAAGAACAGTGAGGGGATAATATGATGGCAAATGTATTACCTAAAAAATTTGGTGCCTTTGGAGGACAATTTGTTCCTGAGACTTTAATGAAGGCATTGATTGAGCTAGAGGAGGCATTTCTTCAGGCTAAGGAAGATGCAGGTTTTCAAGAAGCTTATCAACACTATGTAAAGGAGTATTCAGGAAGACCGACACCTTTATACTTCGCAGAGAATCTCACCAGAAAACTAGGTGGAGGAAGAATCTATCTTAAAAGGGAAGACTTAAATCATACAGGTGCCCATAAGATCAACAATGTTATTGGGCAGGTGCTATTAGCACGAAGGATGGGAAAAAAACGGATCATTGCCGAAACAGGGGCAGGACAACACGGTGTAGCCACTGCCACTATATGTGCTATGTTTGATTTACAATGTGAGGTTTACATGGGGCAGGAGGATGTGGAACGACAAGCCCTCAATGTATTTAAGATGGAGATGTTGGGGGCAAAGGTAAGGACTGTAACCTCTGGAACCAGTACCCTAAAGGATGCCACCAATGAAGCCATAAGAGATTGGGTCACCAATGTGGAAGATACTTTTTATGTGATCGGTTCTGTTGTAGGTCCCCATCCCTATCCCACCATGGTAAGGGATTTTCAAAGAATTATCGGAGATGAAGCAAAGAAACAAATCCTTGAAAAAGAGGGAAGATTGCCAGATTATTTAGTGGCCTGCGTCGGTGGTGGAAGCAATGCCATGGGATTGTTTTACCCTTTTATTGAAGATAAAGAAGTGAAAATCTATGGGGTAGAAGCAGCTGGGTTAGGAGTAGATACTGAACACCACGCTGCTACTATAACGAAGGGC
Organism: Clostridium aceticum; assembly: GCF_001042715.1. Lineage (NCBI taxonomy): Bacteria > Bacillati > Bacillota > Clostridia > Peptostreptococcales > Natronincolaceae > Andreesenella > Andreesenella acetica. The sequence goes on from NZ_CP009687.1 coordinate 469,936, forward strand.
TCTATGGGAGTGATCCATGGGATGATGACCTATTTACTACAAGATGATTATGGCCAGATTACACCAGTTCACTCTATATCCGCAGGTTTAGACTATCCCGGTATTGGGCCAGAACATGCTTATTTTCATGAAACTGGAAGGGTAAGGTATGAAGCTATCACCGATGATGAAGCTGTAGAGGCTTTTCAGTATTTGACCAAGGTAGAAGGGATTATTCCAGCCTTGGAAAGTGCTCATGCTATTGCTTATTTGATGAAGTTAGCAGTTTATACCAAAAAAGAAGACGTTATTGTGGTGAATTTGTCTGGCAGAGGGGATAAAGATATTCATACGATACGCAAAGTGCTAGGAGGTAAAGAAGATGAAAAGTAGAATAACAAAAAAATTCCAACAATTGAAGGAAGAAAATAAAAAAGCACTGATTACCTATATTACCGCAGGAGACCCTGATTTAGATACTACGCATCACCTTGTATTAGAGATGGAAAGGGCAGGGGCAGATATCATCGAGCTAGGGATTCCCTATTCCGATCCCTTGGCAGATGGTCCAGTGATTCAGAGGGCGGCTCAAAGAGCTTTAGAAGCAGGGGCAAATATCTCCTCTATTTTTCAGTTGGTAGAAAAACTTAGGGAAAAAACCCAAATTCCTCTTGTGTTTTTAGTGTATTATAACTGTGTATTTAAATACGGGATAGAAAGATTTTTAGACAATTGTTGTAGAAGTGGTATAGATGGGCTAATTATACCGGATCTGCCTTTAGAAGAAAGAAGAGAGTTGCAAGAGATAATGAAAGGGTATCCAATAGATCTGATACCTTTGGTAGCCCCTACCTCTGAGGAACGTATAGAAGCAATTGTTAAAGATGCTGAAGGGTTTATTTATTGTATTTCATCTATGGGGGTGACAGGAAGGAGACAGGGGTTTGATATAAACTTGGATAATTTCTTACAAAAGGTAAGAAAATATACTGATGTACCTTTAGCGCTTGGTTTTGGTATATCTACTCCTGAGATGGTAGAAAGTCTAAAGCACCTTTGTGACGCTCTTATTGTAGGAAGTGCCATTATAGAAAAAATAGAGGAAGCAATTCCTAAGGGAGAAGTAAAGAAGGATGTATATGATTTTGTGAAAAAATTAGATGAGGCAAAAAACATTGCTTGACAACTGCTACAATATTCAGTAAAGTATTTAATTAAAATAAGTGTGACTTTAATTGTAGGTATATATGCTTTTAAATAAGCTATCATTTCTGTTTTAGTTTCAATAGTTTTGACATTATTAAGAAAATCAGCAGATAAAAGGGGAGAAGAAAAATGCAGAAATTTCAAAGGATTGTCATCATAGGCATGGGATTGATAGGGGGATCGCTGGCACTGGCTCTAAAAAAGTCGGGGTTTACAGGTGAAATTATCGGTTACGATGTATCAAAGGATACTTTGGAAGAGGCAAAGATCCTTGGTGCCATTGATACCTCTTATACAGATCCTAAAGAAGCAGTGAAAAAAGCTGATTTAGTGGTGATGGCTGTACCGGTGGGATATTATGCTGAAATCTTTAGGGAAGTTGCTCCCTTTTTATCTGAGGATGTTGTGGTGACAGATGTAGGCAGTGTGAAGGGGTATGTAGAGGATGTGGTGGATGCTTATTTGCCAAAGGAGATTCAGTTCTTAGGAGGGCATCCTATGGCGGGTTCAGAAAAGGGAGGTATTGGCGCCTCCAGTCCTTTTCTTTATGAAAATGCCTATTACTTTTTAACTCCTAATAAAAACACTAGAAAAGATACCATAGAGGCCCTAGAGATTTTGATTAAAGGCATCGGTGCTTTTCCTGTAGTTGTGGCTGCTGACGAACATGATAAAATTGTGGCACAGATCAGCCATATGCCACATTTAGTAGCGGTATTGCTGGCAAATACCTTGGATCGGAGAAATAGCATCTCCTATACACCTTTTGTAGGAGGAGGCTTTAGAGATACCACAAGGATTGCTGCAGGAAACCCCCATATGTGGCGGGACATTTTCTTTTATAACCAAAGAGAAATGTTAGAGGGAATAGAAGTATTAGAGGTAATGTTAAAAGAGTTTAGAGAAATATTATGCCAAGAGAAATCGGAGGAAGTGTTAGATACCTTAAAAAAAGCCAAAGCTATTCGAGATACTATACCTTTAGGGGCTAGGGATTACATACCACCGCTTTATGAGTTAATTGTTGACGTAGAGGACCGTCCTGGGGTGTTAGGGGAATTAACGCAACTTATTGGAGATCATGCTATTAATATAAAGGAAATTGAAATACTTCATGCTAGAGAGGGAGAGAGGGGAGCAATAAGAATTGCTCTGTCTTCTAAAGAAGGTCAGGAAAAAGCCTTTAACCTTTTGAAAAACGGAGGATTTCCCTTAACTTATCGTAAAGGAGAGAGTGAAGATGTTGGCAACCAGTAAAATCAATAAGATTCAAGGAAAAATAACAGTTCCTGGAGATAAGTCCATTTCCCATAGGGCTGTTATGTTATCTAGTATTAGTAAAGGTGTTAGCAGAATTCAAGGTTTTTTAAGGGGTGAGGATTGTCTCAGTACCATAGCTTGTTTTCAGGGTTTGGGTATTGAAATCGAAGATAAAGGGAAGGAAATCATCGTACAAGGAAAGGGTCTTTATGGTTTAAAGGAACCGATGGACGTATTGGATGCTGGAAATTCTGGAACCACCATGCGACTTCTTTCTGGTATATTGGCAGGACAGGAGTTCTTGACGATTGTCACGGGAGATAGTTCTTTAAGAAAAAGACCTATGGCAAGGGTGGCTGTACCTTTAAGAAAAATGGGAGCTGTCATTGAAGGAAGAGATCATGGGAATTTAGCCCCCTTAGTGATCAGAGGGGGAAGCCTAAAGGCGATTGACTATGCCTCTCCTGTTTCCAGTGCGCAAGTGAAATCTGCCATTCTATTGGCAGGACTCTATAGCGAAGGTAGCACCATCGTAAGGGAAGAAATCACTTCAAGAGATCATACAGAAAAGATGCTGAAGTCTCTAGGAGCTAAGATTACAACAGGAGAGGGTAAAGTGACGGTAGAAAAATCAGAACTTTATAACCAAGATGAGATACAGGTACCGGGGGATATTTCATCTGCTGCCTTTTTTATGGCGGCGGCAGCAGCTATACCGGATTCTCATTTGATTATTGAAAAGGTAGGTCTGAACCCTACAAGGACAGGCATCGTTGATGTTTTAAAGGAAATGGGAGCAGAAATCGAAATAGACAATGTTTTTACAAGTGGTGGAGAAGAGATTGGAGACATTATTATAAAAGGAAAAAAACTGCAGGGTACTAGTATAGGAAAAGAAATTATGCCTAGATTGATCGACGAAATCCCTGTGATTGCTGTCATCGCAGCAGTAGCAGAGGGTAAAACCATCATTACTGGAGCAGAAGAGTTAAAGGTTAAAGAATCCAATCGTATTACCTCCATGGTAACAGAGATGAAAAAACTGGGAATCCAAGTAACAGAGTTGCCGGACGGTATGGAAATAGAGGGGAATAATAAAATAAGCGGTAGTACGGTAGAAAGCTATGGAGATCATCGTATCGCCATGGCGATGGCGATTGCTGGGCTATTTGCCAGTGACCCTGTAAAAATAAATAATAGTGAGTGTATCGCTGTATCTTTTCCAGAGTTTGAAGAAATGCTAAAGCAGGTTGCTAAATAACTAAATATGATTACTGTGACAGAAAAGAGGGGAATGAGATGAAATTAGGGTATTTGGGGCCGGAGGGCTCCTTTAGTCATGCGGCAGCAGTGCATTATGCACCTGATGCAACATTGATAGGGATGAAGACCTTCAAAGAGATTATTACAGCGGTGGAAGAGGGGAAAATCCAACAAGGGATTTTGCCAATGGAAAACTCTACAGAGGGGGCTGTTACGCAGGTAATGGATGCTCTCATGCATACGAAAATTTCCAAGATTCAAGCAGAGATGATTTTGCAAATACATCATAATCTTTTCAGTGTGGAGGAGAATGTAGAAGATATTTTTTATGTCTTATCACATTCACAGGTTTTAGAACAATGCAGAGGTTTTTTTGCAAATCACTTTCCTCAAATTACCTTGATTCCATGTGAAAGCTCCTCCAGTGCCTGCAAAATAGCAAAAGAAAAGGGTAAGGGTTATGGAGCTATTGGTAACAGTTGGGCAGGAGAAAATAATGGACTGAAGGTTCTTTATAAAGATATACAGGACAACATTCTTAATCAAACCCGGTTTATAATCATTGGAGAAGGCACGACTGTACCTACCGGTAATGACAAAACTTCTATTGTCTTTTCTTTTCATAACGATGCTCCTGGTAGCTTGTACAGCGTTTTGCAGGAATTTGCTGAGGAAGGTATTAACCTATCAAGAATCGAATCCCGTCCTGCTAAAATAGAATTGGGAAAATATATTTTTTATATTGATTTTCATGGACATCAAGAAGACATAAAATCCAAGAAGGTATTAAGCCGCATTATGGAGAAAGTTAATACATTAAAGATTTTTGGCTCTTATCCTATTGGTAAAATATGGTAAGGAGGAAAAAACATGTTTCGATTATTAACCGCAGGGGAATCCCACGGTAAAAGTTTGGTAGGAATGGTAGAGGGATTTCCCTCTAATGTAGCAATAGATATAGCTCAGATCAATAAAAATTTGGCACGACGGCAAGGTGGATATGGTCGTGGTGGCAGAATGCAGATTGAAAAGGATCAGGCAGAGATTTTGTCTGGCATCAGAGGAGGAAAGACCTTGGGAAGCCCCATTTCTTTTCTCATCAAGAACAAAGATTATGAAAACTGGGAGCCCTATATGAACCCCATCGATGTAGATGGAGAGACAAAAAAAGTCACCCAGCCAAGACCTGGACATGCAGATTTAACAGGGGCCATAAAATATGGATTTTCAGATATTCGAAATGTTCTAGAACGCAGCAGTGCAAGGGAAACAGCAGTACGAGTAGCAGTAGGAAGCTTAGCACAACAACTGATGCAGGTTTTTAATATAGAAGTATTTAGTCACGTTACTGCCATCGGAGGAGCATCTTTTCCTGAGAAAATTAAGGATATAGAGAAGATTAAGGCAGCGGAATCCTCAGAGGTACGATGTTGCGATGCTAAAATAGAAAAGGCTATGATTGAGGAAATAAAAAGTGCCAAAGAAAAAGGAGATTCCTTAGGGGGAATTTTTGAAATACATATTACTGGTGTACCCATGGGACTGGGAAGCTATGTCCAATGGGATAGAAAATTAGATGCCAAACTATCCTATGCTTTAATGGGGATTCAAGCTATTAAAGGGGTAGAAATAGGCTATGGTTTTCAGAATGCTCAGCGGGAGGGTTCACTGGTCCATGATGAAATCTTCTACAAAGAAGGTCAAGGCTATTGTAGAGAAACCAATCACGCAGGAGGTATAGAGGGAGGGATGTCTAATGGTGAAAATATTGTTATCCGATGTGCTATGAAACCAATACCTACCCTATATACACCACTAAAAACTGTAGACATTGCTACGAAAGAAACGGTTTTAGCTACGGTTGAGAGGAGTGACACCTGTGCTGTGCCGGCGGCCTCTATTGTAGGAGAGATGGTGGCAATTACTGTAATTGCACAGGAATTTTTAAGAAAATTTGGCTCAGATTCATTAGAGGAGATTATAAAACGATGGAAAGACTCTATATAGATTTAGGAGAAAATAGTTACCCTATAGACATTGACGGTGGGTTAAGGCAATCTATTCTGGATTATTTAGGAGAAGCTGATCAGTGCCTTTTGATTACCGATGAAAATGTTGATGGTTTATATGGAAAAGAACTTCAGCAACTTCTGAAGGAGAAGAAGATAGAAAAAATTGTATTACCTCCAGGAGAAGGAAGCAAAACCCTTGCTACGGTGGAGGGGATTTTACATAGCATGATCGAGGGTGGTCTGACTAGGAAATCCCAGATCATTGCATTAGGCGGCGGTGTAGTAGGGGATATTGCAGGCTTTTGTGCCTCCATTTATATGAGGGGGATTTCTTTTATACAGGTCCCTACAACCCTATTGTCGCAGGTGGATAGCAGTGTAGGAGGAAAAACTGGAGTAAATATGCCTCAAGCAAAAAATATTGTCGGCAGTTTTTATCAACCAAAGTCTGTGGTAATTGATACTGAAGTGTTAGAAACTCTTCCTAAGAGGGAGTTGATGAGTGGCATCGGGGAAGTCATTAAGTATGGGATTATTTATGATTATGATTTTTTATGCTATATAAGGGATGATTTTTCTGAGATTATAAATCTTAAGGAAGAGAGTTTAAAAAGGGTTATCAAAAAGTGTTGTGAAATTAAAGCAGAAATTGTTTCAAAAGATGAAAGAGAAAAGGGCTTAAGAAAGATTTTAAATTATGGACATACTATTGGTCATGCTTTGGAGGCAGTTACTCAGTACAAAAAATATACCCATGGAGAAGCGGTTTTAGTAGGCATGTATTATGAAGCTAAGATGGCAAAGACTATGGGCTTGATTAAAGAGGAATATTATCAGGAAATAGAGAATGTTATAAGGAAAACCGATGTTTCTCTAGATATAGCGTCATTTTCTTTAGAAGATTTAGTAAATAGCATGACAAAGGATAAGAAAAATCAAGATAATAAGATCTCCTTTATCCTTCCCAGCGGTAAAGGAGAAGTAAAAGAAGTGCTGCTGTCTAAGGAAGAGGTAGTATGGTGAAGAGGTGAAGAAAAGTGAAGGATTTGGAAACACTACGCCAAGAAATTGATGCATGTGATGAAATGATCGTAAAAAATTTTGAGAGAAGAATGGAATTGGTAATGGAGGTATTGGCCTACAAGCGAGAAAAGGGTCTGCCTGTATTTCATCCAGAAAGGGAGCAGCAGGTAATGGAGAAGGTACTGACAAATTTTTCTCATACCAATCTACCAGAGGAAATAGAACAGCTTTATACAGAAATTATGAGAATCAGCAGGAAGATGCAGTCTAAAAGACTTTTCCCTTATAGTATCGCTTTAGTAGGATTCATGGGGACCGGCAAAACCACTATTGCTAGAGATTTGGCAGAAAAATTAGAAATGACATCTGTAGACATAGATACGTTGATTCAAGAAAAGATGGGAATGACTATAGGAGAAATCTTTGAAAACTATGGAGAAGCCCACTTTAGAAAGATGGAATCGGATATGGTAGAAGAACTCAGCGTAGAACGAAATATGATTCTTTCCTGCGGTGGAGGTGTGATCTTAAGTCCTTATAATGTAATGAACCTCAAGAAAAATAGTAGGACGGTTCTTTTAAGAGCACTACCAGAAACGATTTTTCACCGATTACAAGGAGACAGTTCAAGACCTTTGTTGAAGGGAAAAATGCATCTAGAACATATAGAGGCTCTTTTAGAAAAAAGAAGAGTTTTATATGATGAAGCAGCGGATCTTACTATAGATACAGATGGTAAGTCAATTGATGAAATCAGTAAAGAGATTATTAAAAAGTTACTGCAGGAAAATTAAGAGGAGCTAAGCATAGCTTCTCTTAATTTTATTGATCTTTGTTTTAAAGACCTGTTTATGAAAAAAATGTCTATAGTTGTTGGCGTATAATAGAGGGATTGAAAGAAAAATGTAGAACTAAGTAAAAGTAAATAGGAAATAAGTCTCGAAAAACAGTAAATAGCCTCAAAAAAACAGGAGGGGTATCATGTATGCACTTTGAGGAGATATTAGCACAGGAAAAACAGTTAAACCATAGAGAAAAAAAGTTTTATGGTGAAGCAATAGTATTTTTTTTACTAAGCATAGGCAGCACTTATTTGAGTTTCTATAACTACCTCTTATTCCATACCACTATAGAACTACTGGGTATAATTATTATGATTATGATGACAATGATTGTTGTAAACACGCATAAATTTAATAAGGATCATTATTTAATGCTGCTAGGAGTCGCCTATGGGTTTGTAGCTATATGGGATTTGCTGCATACATTGGCTTACGATTCATTAGGAATTTTTTCAATGAGTACTACCAATTTGACAATACAACTGTGGATTGTAGCACGTTACATAGAAGCTATATCTATTTTTATAGCGGTGAACTTTTTAAAGTCCCATAAAAAAATAAAAATTTCTTACTTGATTTTTGTCTACGGGATTACTAGTGTTTTCGCTTTGTTGAGTATATTTTCATGGAACATATTTCCTAAGTGTTTTATAGAGGACAAGGGCCTTACTGCCTTCAAAGTCATCAGTCAGTATATGATTATAGGTATCATAGCGGTATCTATTATTATGATGATTCGAAATAAAAATCGTTTGGATAAAAAAAGCTTTTGGTTACTAATATTTTCTTCTATCGCCACTATTGCTTCTGAAATAACCCTATGTTATTTCAAATCACCGCAAGATATGTACATTACTATAGGGCATATCTTTAAAATTCTGTCTTTCTATTTAATATATAAGGCAATTGTAGAGACATCACTGAAAAATCCTTATGAAAAACTAGCTTCCAGTGAAGAACGGTATCGAAGTGTTGTAGAATTGTTGCCAACGGGGGTCTGTGTTTATACTGGGGGAAAAATTAGTTTTGTCAATCCGGCTCTATGCAAAATGCTGGGTGCGGCTACCCAAGAGCTATTCTTGGACAAAGATTTACTGGATATTATTCATCCAGAGGATCATGCTCTGGTAGAAGCAAGGATGAAGCGAGTCAAGCAAGGAGAGGTTGCTGTAACTGATGAGGAAAGACTTATTACTGTAGAGGGGAAAACGTTGTATGTAGAGGTTATTTCGAAACTAGTACCCTTTGAAAACCAAGAGGCGATAGTAGCAATAGTAAGAAATATTTCAATGGATAAACACGCTGAAGCTTTAGAGAAACATATTGTATATAAGCAGAAGGAGCTTCAGCAATCAATAAAACAGGAGGAACTTAAAACTGAATTTTTCAGTAATTTATCTCATGAAATGAGAACCCCTTTAAATGTTATCTTTGGCATAGTGCAGTTACTTGAACTTCAAGGAATTACAGGAGATGCCATGAAAAAGCATATAAAGGCATTGAAACAAAATTGTTACAGGATGTTAAAGCTTATCAACAATTTATTAGATATCACAAAAATAGATGTGGGATACTTCCAAGTTAGCTTAGAAAATTATAATATTGTTGAGGTGATAGAGGATATAACCATGTCTATAGCACCATATGCAGAAAATAATCATATAAATGTAATATTTGATACTAATGTAGAGGAAAAGTATATGGCTGTAGATCTAAACAGTATTGAACGAATCATGATGAACTTATTATCCAATGCCATCAAATTTACAGAAGAAGAAGGAAAAATCACTGTAAGTTTTGAAGATAAGGGGGAAATAGTCACCATTTTAGTAGAGGATACTGGAGAAGGTATTCCAGCGGATCAACTCCCATTTATATTTGACCGTTTTAGACAGGTGGATAAAAGCACTAGGAAAAACCAGCAGGGAAGCGGTATCGGATTGTCCCTTGTGGAATCACTGGTGAAGATACATGGTGGAAGTATAGAAGTAAGGAGCGAGGTTGGTAGTGGGACAGAGTTTGCTATAGAATTACCTGCAACACTACAAGCCCAAAAAGAGAAAAGAATGAATGTTGGAGAGATAGACATTAAAAATAAATATGTAGAAAAGATCCATATTGAGTTTTCAGATATATATCATGCTGATTCAAAAACTAGGCATTAGGACACTATTTATTGAGAAAAGAAATCACTTTAAAATAAGAGGTTTCTTTTTTATTGAAAATTAAGCATAAAACATTTAGAAAATTTTCAAAAAGGTGTCGTTTAAAGAAGGAATTTGGAGAAAAAGAGAGAATTTTTTAAACAGTTATAATTGATAGTAAAGGGGGGGCCATATTGAAACTTATATTTAATTTACGGACGGTAGTAAAAATAGTTTTAATTCTGGTATGCATATTGATTCTCCACAGTATCACGGCTAACGGAGAATCGGTATATCTGTGGGATTCAGGAGGGGAGACGGTATACTTATCTAGAAGATAATGGCTTCTGCGTAGATTTACTATATATAGATGCAGAGGCTATAGGTGCTGATGAAAAAATAACTAAGAAAAAATTAGATAGATGGATAATTGGCTAACGAGGGTATAACCCTTGTTTTTTTTGACAGAGCAAACAATCAATCAAAAACTTTTTAAACTTTCTTTCGAAAGTATCTTGCAAAACTCCGTTGCTATATTTATAATAAACTTAAATTAAGAAGATGTTTTTAAAAAGAAGTGAAGTAGGAGATACTTCTCCATAATCATATACCAAAGGTTGTTTAATCAAGAATCGGGGTGACGCAATGAGAGTAGTTCGTACAAATCAAGCAGTAGGCATGGTATTAGGTCATGATATCACAGAAATTGTTCCAAATGTATTTAAAGGTGTGGCATTTAAGAAGGGACATGTGATAAAAGAAGAAGACGTAGAGAGGTTGTTGAGGATAGGGAAAGAACATGTCTATGTTTTCCAACTAAAGCCGGATGAATTGCATGAGGATGATGCTGCTATCCAGTTGGGAGAGTTAGCTTGCGGGGAAGGTGTTTATTTCACTGAACCAAGCGAAGGCAAAATCAATATTGTTGCTAAACATAGAGGGCTTTTGAAAATAAATAAAGAGCTGTTAGAGGAGATCAATGATCTAGGAGAGATCTGTCTTGCAACCATCCATGGAAATCGACGGATAGATAAAGATGGATTGATTGGAGGATGTCGTGTTATTCCTCTTACGATTCCTAAGCAAAAGATTTCTGAAGCAAAAGCAATACTAAAGGATGCAAAACCAATGATTGAGGTAAAATCCTTCAAACCACTGAAAACAGCGATAATTGTAACCGGTAGTGAGGTTTATAAGGGAAGAATAGAAGACAAGTTTGGTCCAGTTGTAGAAAAAAAAATTGAGGCCTATGATTCAGATGTTATTTATAAAACTATTGTACCGGATGAATTAGATAGGATTAAAGAAACTGTGCTACGGTGTAAAGATAAGGGAGCGGAATTAATCATTGTCACAGGGGGAATGTCTGTAGATCCAGATGACAAGACACCAGGTGCAATAAAGGCAGCAGGAGCAGAGATTATTTCCTATGGCACCCCGGTGTTGCCAGGTGCTATGCTTTTAGTGGGTTACATAGAAGGCATACCCATTTTTGGGTTGCCGGGATGTGTGATGTTTTCCCACACTACTGCCTTTGATATACTTTTGCCGAGGGTATTTGCAGGAGAAAGAATTGTAAGAAGAGATATTACAAGAATGGGTTATGGAGGACAATGCTTGAAGTGCCAAAGCTGTAGTTTCCCTGATTGCCATTTTGGCAAGTGCTAAGGAGGAGGATCATGCGTACAAATATTACACTAGAAGAAGCATTAGAAATATTATTGAGGCAAAGCCCTCCTATTGAATCTATTCATGTACCTTTATTGGAGAGTGTAGGAGGTGTATTAGCAGAGGATGTTTTTTGTGATGTTAACATGCCTCCCTTTGACAAATCACCGCTAGACGGCTATGCTGTTCGTTCTGAAGATATAAAAAATGCTTCTAGAGATGAGCCGATAATATTGGAGGTAGTAGACTTCATTCCTGCTGGATACATGTCCCGAAAGAAGGTTTCTCAAAATCAAGCTGTGCGAATTATGACGGGGGCAAAGCTTCCTGAGGGAGTTGACGTAGTCATTCGTTTTGAGGAGACTAACTTTACTGATCAAGAAGTAAAAATATATAATGCCTATCCTTCAGGTGCTAATATTAGCAGGATGGGGGAAGATATGGAAGTAGGCGATCTCGTTCTAAAGGCCGGGTCTGTCATCGATGCACCGGAGATCGGTATACTGGCTACCCTAGGAAAAGGTTATGTTCATGTGTACCGCAAGCCTAGAGTTGCTATTTTAGCAACTGGAAGCGAGCTGTTAGAAATCCAACAGCCATTAACAGAAGGAAAAATAAGAAACAGCAACTCCTATACCATCGCAGCCCAGGTTAAGAAATTGGGGGCAGAACCATTGATGTTGGGAATTTGTGATGATGATATAGAAACCATTAAATCAAGACTAAAATCTACCTTAGGATGGGCAGATATTATTATCACAACAGGGGGCGTTTCTGTTGGAGATTATGACTTAGCAAAGGAAGCTTTTCAGGAGGTAGGGGCGGAAATTTTATTCTGGAGGGTAAAAATGAAACCAGGGACCCCTATAGCTGTTGCTAAATATGAAGACAAGTTAATTTTTGGCCTTTCCGGCAACCCCGCTGCTGCATATATTACCTTTGAACAATTTGTAAGGCCTATTATCCAAAAAAAGGCAGGGAAGAGCACATATAAGTTCATGGAAGTGCATTCTGTGTTGGAAAATGAGTTCAATAAGATAAGTAGTCAGAACCGATTTGTAAGAGCTATTACTTATTATAAGGATAGAAAATATTACACGAAACTCCCCGAGAAACATAGTTCAGGCGTACTTTCCAGCCTTGCCGGCACCAATTCACTGCTATATATTCCAGCTGGGACAGGACCTTATAAAGCTGGAGAGGAGATAAAGGTACAACTATTGAATCACCCAGAGGTATTGTAAGAAGAGAAAAAACATTAGACAAAATGTAGATAAACAACATCAGGACTTAATTTTGATATACTAAGGGCTACATTTGCAGCCCACGGTTTTGGGGCGAAACCGTAGACCGTGTATATCAAAATTAAAGTTTCAACTTGCTTATCTCTATATATAATTTATTAAAAATTGGAGGAATTGAAATGATACCAATATTTTCCATAGTAGGGAAATCATCAAATACAGGAAAAACCACTGTTTTGTGCAACATTATTAAGGAGTTAAAGCAGAGAGGCTATAGGGTAGCTACCATTAAGCACGATGTGCATGGGTTTGATATTGATCATCCTGGAAAAGATACTTGGAAGCATGGGCAAGCAGGATCAGATATAGTGATGATTTCTTCCCCACAAAAATTTGCTATGATTGAAAAGGTTGATAAGGAATATCCCTTAGATGAAATCATTGAGAAAATAAATAATATAGATATCATTATTACGGAAGGCTATAAAAGCGGGGATAAGCCTAAGCTAGAGGTCTATCGAGAGGAAATAGCCGATGAACTTCTATGTGAAGATGAAGAACTTTTTGCTTTAGTTACCGATAAGGTCTTTGAAAAGGATATCCCGCAATTTAATTTTGATGAAATTTTATCCTTAGTAGATTTTATAGAGGAAAAATTTTTAAGCGGTAGTGGGGAGAAGTAACATAACGGTGCTGGTAAACCTATCTGTCATCCTGAGTGTAACGAAGGATCTTGAAATAACGAGGAACTTTGCTAATTCTAAGATCCTTCGACTATGCTTTGTTCCGCTCAGGATGACAAATTATGGTGTAGATTAACGCTAATGATTTATGATAAAAATTATTTGAAGCATAATCTCTAGGGAAGAGGACTATTGACTACTTTAAGTAGTAGCAATAGCTCTCTTCCTTTTAAATTGCCTTTGACAAAACTTAAATCCTCCTTATGTTGAATACTCCCTCTAAATAATGTTAATATAGTAGGTAGCTATAGAAAGTTTGAAGGGAGTTTTTAAAATGAATTTAAATCATTTGAATGATATGCAGCGTAAAGCTGTAGAACATACAGAAGGACCATTATTGGTACTAGCAGGAGCAGGGAGCGGAAAAACAAGGGTACTGACCCATCGTATCGCGTATCTTGTGGAGGAAAAAGGGGTATCTCCTTATAGCGTATTAGCCATAACTTTTACCAATAAAGCTGCTAGAGAGATGAAGGAAAGATTAGAAAATTTAATGGGGGACAGCTATAGGGATCTATGGGTGAGTACCTTTCATTCTGCTTGTATGCGTATTCTTAGAATGGACATTGAAAAAGTAGGTTATCAGAAAAATTTTGTGGTTTATGATACCTCCGATCAACTAACAGTGATGAAGGATTGTGTAAAAAAACTTAATCTTGATGAAAAATACTTTAACCCTAGAGCTGTACTAGGGGCTATTGGAAAGGCAAAAGACCAGCTTATAGGACCAGAAGAATTCATAAGAATACATGGCAGTGATTTTAGAGATGCTAAAATAGGTGAACTCTATAAAATGTATCAAAAAACATTGAAGAACAATAATGCTTTAGATTTTGATGATTTGATTATGAAAACAGTAGAGCTTTTTAATCAAGATTCTACTGTCCTTCATTACTATCACAATAAGTTTAAGTACATACTAGTAGATGAGTTTCAGGATACCAATATGGCTCAGTATACTTTAGTAAGTATGTTGGCAAAACAGCACAAAAACCTCTGTGTGGTAGGTGATGATGATCAATCTATCTATGGATGGAGAGGTGCAGATATTCAAAACATCTTGGGCTTTGAAAAGGATTTTCCTGGTGCTGAGGTGATTAAACTAGAAAAAAACTATCGCTCCACAAAAACTATATTGGAAGCTGCTAATAAGGTAGTAGTAAACAATGCAGGTAGAAAAGACAAAAAGCTTTGGACGGATAATGTAGAAGGAGAAATCATTCAGTACTATAGAGCCAATAATGAGTATGATGAAGCTTCTTATATAGCTGGTAGTATAGAAACTTTGAGAAAACAAGAAAATCATTTGTACTCAGACTTTGCTATTTTGTATAGAACCAATGCACAATCCCGTGTACTGGAGGAAGAGCTGATGAAGCGGGGGGTTCCTTATAAGATTTTTTCTGGTACCCGCTTCTATGATCGTAAGGAAATCAAAGACATTCTTGCTTATTTGACCATTGTAGAAAATCCAGTAGATGATGTTAGTATAAAGAGGATTATAAACGTACCTAAAAGAGGGATAGGTCTTAAAACCATAGAAAAAATTGAAGCCTATGGAGAAAGATTGGACATAAGATTTTTCGAGGCTCTGCTAGATATAGAAGAGATAGGAGAAGTCAGTGGGAAAGTACAAAAACAAATCAAGAAGTTCACCAATATGATCATAGGCATAAGAGAGAAAAAAGAAGAAATGGGCGTAACAGAAATTGTTCAAGAACTTTATGAAAAGACAGGCTATATAGATGCTCTAAAAGAAGAGGATCGTGTAGAGGCAGATAGTAGAATAGAAAACCTTAATGAGTTTTTATCTTTAACGATGGATTTCGATAAGAACGCTGAAATAAAGACTTTAGAGGAATTTCTAGCTAGAACTTCTTTAGAAAGTAATTTGGATGGTGATGATGAAGAAGAAGATGCAGTGGTATTGATGACCCTACATAGTGCTAAAGGACTAGAATTTCCAGTTGTCTTTATGCCGGGAATGGAGGAAGGTATCTTTCCCTCCTATATGTCAATGCAGGAAAAAAATGAAGAGGAAGAAAGAAGACTTTGTTATGTAGGAATTACTCGAGCTATGAAAAAGTTGTATATGAGTCATGCTATGATGCGAACCCTTTATGGCAGAACCAGTTACAACAGCTGCTCTAGATTTTTAGAGGAAATTCCTCAAGAGCTTATTACAAAGGAGAAGGTCTATAAGCGTAAAGAAGAAGTGAAAAAAATGCAGACTTCTCCACTTTTTACTGGCGGAGGATTACCTGGCATTCAAGGTAAACCAAAGTTAGATACTACTACAGTAAAGAAAAAGGTAAGGACAGGAGATAAGATAAACCATCCTACATTTGGTTTAGGGACGGTAGTGGCTGCTGGTGGTGAGATATTGACGATTGCTTTTCCAAGCGTAGGTGTCAAAAAAATTGCTACTACATTCCTTCAGTTAGATGTAGTAGAATAATCTTGGATTTTCCAGGAGGGATAAAATGGACAAATTAACTAGAATAAAACAACTGGTAGGGCAGCTAAATCAATATAACTACCAGTACTACGTGATGGATCAGCCTATTGTTAGTGATAAGGAATATGATGTTTTGTATGATGAACTGGTGGCATTGGAAAAGGAAACAAATATTTTGTTACCAGATTCACCAACCCTAAGGGTGGGTGGGGAACCTTTGAAGAACTTTGCTTCTCATCGGCATACTGCTCCCTTATGGAGTCTAGACAAAGCAAAAACAGAAGAGGAATTATTGACTTGGGATGCACGGGTAAAACGCCTGTTGGGGGAAAATCAGGTTCCCTTGGAATATGTAATAGAGCATAAGTTTGATGGCCTCACCATTAATTTGACCTACGAAGGGGGAGAACTAGTTCAAGCTGCTACCAGAGGCAACGGTGCTGTAGGAGAATCTATTCTTCCTCAAGTAAAAACCATTCGATCCTTACCCCTATCTATTGAATTTGAAGGAAAGATGGAGGTACAGGGGGAAGGATTGATGAAGCTGTCTGTACTGGAGGCGTACAATAAAAAGGCATTGGACCCCTTAAAAAATGCAAGAAATGCAGCGGCGGGGGCCTTAAGAAATCTTGACCCGAAGGTAACTGCCACAAGAAAGTTAGATGCTTTTTGCTATAATATAGGTTACTCAGAAGGAACAAGCTTTGCTACCCACATGGAGATGATTGATTTTTTAAGAAAAAATAAGTTTCCAGTAAATCAATATATAAAGCTATGCAGCAGCATAACAGAGGTAATTGCAGAAATTCAGCAGATCAAAGACAAAGCTAAAGATTTGGATTTTTTAACCGACGGTCTAGTAATTAAGATCAATGACTTGAGGGTGAGAGAACAACTAGGTTATACACAAAAATTCCCTAGATGGGCAATTGCCTTTAAATTTGAGGCTCAGGAAGTGACGACAGAGCTGCGGGATGTTTTATGGCAGGTGGGGAGGACTGGAAAACTCACGCCTTCAGCAGTGCTGGAACCAGTGGATATTGGAGGAGTTACTGTTAGTAGGGCTACCTTAAACAATTGGGAGGATATTCAGAGAAAAAAAGTGAAAAAAGGATGTAGAGTTTGGTTAAGGCGTTCCAATGATGTGATTCCAGAAATTATGGGAGCAATTGAAGAAGAGTGTGAAGGGGCAAAAGAGGTAGAAAAACCTGAATATTGTCCTGCCTGTGGCAGTGAGGTTATAGAAAAAGGAGCCCATATCTTTTGTCCTAATACGCTTTCCTGTAAACCACAGATGGTTTCTGCCATTGTCCACTATAGCAGCAGAGATGCTATGGATATTGAAGGCTTTAGTGAGAAGACAGCAGAGCAACTTTATGAAACATTGGGGATCAAGGACATTGCTGATCTGTACCAGTTAAGCTATGAAAATTTAATTTCCCTAGAAAGATTTGGAGATAAAAAAGCAAAAAACTTATTGCAGGCTATTGAGAAAAGCAAAGACTGTAGGTTAGATGCTTTTGTTTATGCTTTGGGGATTCCTAATGTAGGAAGAAAAACGGCAACTGATTTAGCCAATTATTTTAAATCATTAGAAAAAATCATGGAGGCCCAGTATGAAGAATTGATTACATTACCGGATGTTGGAGGAATTGTTGCTGCCAGCATCGTAGATTTTTTCCAAGACGAGAAAATCCTAGGTAGTATTCAAAGATTATTAGATAAAGGTCTTCATCCCAAGTACCAAGGAGAAGAAAAAGAGGAAAGTATCTTTACAGAGAAAACGGTGGTGGTTACTGGAACACTGAAAAATTACAGCAGAAAAGAAATCAAAGAGTTGTTGGAAAAACTAGGGGCCAAGATCACCAGTAGTGTCAGTAAAAATACTGACTATGTTTTAGCAGGAGAAGAAGCTGGTTCGAAACTAGATAAGGCACAGGAGATTATAAACGCTGGAGTAGAAACCAACCTAAGGATTTTAACGGAAGAAGAGTTCGAAACAATGATAAAATAAAAAATTCCCCCAGGAGATAAGACCACTGAAAAACTATAGTTTTTTGTTTGTCATTCTGAAACAAAGTTGAAGAATCTTATGTTTGCAATATAATTAAGATCCTTCACTAACGCTCAGGATGACAAAAATAACTTTTTCAGTGGTCTCCAGGAGAGATATCACTTTAGCATTAATCTCAAGATCTCTAACCTCTGTGGTTGCAAGATTTAAGGGTGGTCTTTAAGACCACCCTTTGAAAATTTTCTTATGTGACTAGCACCAGAAATATCTTCCACCGAATAAAACGATTAGTAATAGGAAGAAGAATAATAAGCTATCTCCACCTATAGATCTGAAGATACCACAGTTGCAGAAGATAATCACTAGAAGTAGGAAGAAGAACAATAGACTGCTATTACCTCCCCATAAACCACCTCTTGCAGTTTCAGCCATAATCTTTCACCTCCTTGTTGAGATAAAGAATACTTTATCTTCTGCTTTATAATATGAAGGAGGAGGAAATAGCGTGATAGAAGTTTAAAAAATATTGTTTAGCAATAGCATCGTTGTTGTATAATAAAAAAAGCAGAGGATATAGGAGAAAAGAGGTGGTTAAAGGTGATAAAAAAAGTAGGGTTATTTGTTTTTGGGCTGCTGTTATCAGTTGTTTTGCTATTAACTTCGGTGGAAATCGTAAGCTTCAACAGTAGACATTATGAAAGAGAATTTAAAAAGCATGATATTCCTGCTGTTACGGGAATGGATATGAGGAACTTACAGTATGTGATAGGAGAACTGCTGAACTACTTAAGAGATGAGCGGGAAGACTTAGATATCCTAGCTACTGTGGCAGGACAAGAACGAGAAGTTTTTGGGGAACGTGAAAAGCTTCATATGGTAGACGTAAAGGAATTATTTATTGAAGGAAGATGGATAAGAAATATTAGTGTTGTTTTATTAGGAATCTTATTAGTTATAGCTATAAAAAAGGATCCGGATTGGAAAAAAAGTTTATCTAGGATGCTTATGTTTACAGCCATAATCAATCTAGGGCTGTTAACTATTCTTGCTTTGTTCATTTATTTTGATTTTACTAAGTACTTTGATTATTTTCACTATGTTTTTTTTGACAATGATCTATGGATCTTAGATCCTCAGACAGAAATACTGATTCAAATGTTACCAGAGGAATTTTTTTATAATACAGCAGTAAGAATAGCTATAATCTATGTTTCAAGCTTAATTGCATTAGGCGTAGGAGGTTTTTGGTATAAAAAAAAGGAGTGCCTATCAAGGTAACTTTAGGCAGCCTTGTCTTTTTACTCTACATAACCAGACAAATAAAAGTTTTATTTATAGACTTTTGTTTGTCTGGTTAAATCATGTGAAGTAGACTACGACTTATTTTTTTTCTTCTAAAATTTTAGTAAGTAAAGCAGAAAGTGTTTTTTCATGCTCTAGTTCTATAGCCGCCACTTCCCCAAAGAATAAAGCAATTTCTTCAAAACCCTCTTCGCGGGCCACGCGTTCAAATTCTTTGTACATGGTGGCTCCTTCATAGTTTTCGCTTACAGCTGATAATTTTAAGTTAGAAGTCGTATCCTTGATACCTTTTAAAAATTCAAAGATTGTTTTAGCATGATCTTTCTCTTGATTGGCAATCTCCTCGAAAACCCCAGCGGTTTCTTTGTGCCCCTCCTTTAGTGCTACTTCAGAAAAATAAGTATATTTGTTTCTTGTCTGGCTTTCGCCAGCAAAGGCAGCCCAAAGATTTTTTTCTGTTTTTGTTCCCTTCAATAACAAAACCAATCCCCCCTATAAATTAGTGAATATGCTTTTCACAGCTAAGAATCAAACAAGCAATGGAATGAATATATTCTAACATAATTAAAAGAAAAAGAGAATCAAGATAGAAAACGAAGTAGAGGATTTTTTTAGCAATAGAGTTATCTTAATTTACAGAAAAGATAAAAATATGTTGCCATTTAAAGAAAAGTATGTTAAAATTTTATAAAGGATAATGAAATTTGTTATCATTTGAAGGGGGTTATTATTATGGCGTTATATCATTTACAAAAAAACAATCGTTGTATGATAGAAAAACTACCTGTGAATCACTTACTAAAATCTCTAGGAGTACGTGAGGGAATAACGGTTTCTGTAATGTCAAGACAGCCTTTAGGAGGTCCTATTGTTATTCAAATTGGCAAGAGAAGTATTGCTATAGCCAGGGATGTGGCAGAGCAGATTTTGGTGAAGGAGGTAAACTAGTTGGGTTGTCATAGTACGGAGCAAACGGATTTACATATAGGGAAAGATGAATTAAAAATCTTGCTCATGGGCAATCCCAATGTTGGTAAAAGTGTTGTTTTCTCTAAGCTAACTGGTATGGAGGTGCTGTCAGCCAATTACACCGGTACAACAGTAACCTATACCCAAGGCAAGATTCGTCATAGGGACAGAAAAGGTGTACTGATAGATGTACCAGGTACCTATTCTTTAGAAGCTACATCTGCCGCAGAAGAGGTAGCTGTTGATTTTTTGCAGGATTCCTCTGTAGATGCAGTCATCTGTGTCTTGGATGCTACTAACTTAGAGAGAAACTTGAACTTTGCGTTACAGGTGAAGGAGTACGGCTTACCCATTGTGTTTGCCTTGAATTTAATTGATGTGGCAGAACGCCAAGGAGTAAGTATTGATGTAAAAAAATTAGAAGAAGCCCTTGGGGCTCCTGTAGTACCTACTGTAGCTATTCGCAACATTGGTTTAAGAGATCTTTTAGATAAGACTTGGCAAGTAGTCAAGGATAAAGACAAGCTTACACCTTCAACGGAGTTATCAGAGGAGGAACGTTGGCAGGTAGTGGGTAGGATGATAAAAAGTACGCAGCAGGTAGAACATAGACATCCTACGTTTTTGGAAAAATTAGGAGACTTATCGCTACAGCCTTTTCCTGGCTTACCTATAGCTTTTATCGTATTGATAGCGGCTTTAGGGGTTGTTGTAGGAGGAGGTAAAGGTCTAAGAGCTGCTATTTTTTTGCCTTTGGTACATAATTGGATTGTACCTTTTTTCAGAACAGTGGTTTCCAGTTTTATAGCAGAAGGAACTTTATATAATATATTGGTAGGAGAATATGGAGTTTTTGTGAAGGGTATCGAATGGCCCTTTGCACTGATATTACCCTATGTGTTTTTGTTCTACATCGTGCTATCTTTCCTGGAGGATAGTGGATATCTTCCAAGGCTAGGGGTTTTGATAGACGCAACGCTACGACGCTTAGGAATCCATGGAAGGAATATCGTACCCTTCATCATGGGATATGGTTGTGCAGTTCCTGCTATTTTAGGTACTAGAGCTGCTACTACCTTCAAGGAAAGGCTTATTGTTTCTTCTTTAGTATCATTAGCGGTGCCATGTGCCGCCCAGACGGGAGCTTTTATAGCACTTTTGGGAGATCATTCAGCCTTGGTGCTGGTTTCAGTATATTTAATATCTTTTATGGCCATTGTGGTAGCAGGAATCATATTAGATAAAATGATTCCTGGAAAAACAGAGCCAATGCTTTTAGAAATTCCTAACATATTGATGCCAGACGGACAGAGCTTGTTCAAGAAAATTTGGATTAGAACGAGGGAATTTATGATAGAAGCCGAAGTACCTATGATGTTAGGGGTAGGCTTTGCTGCCTTGGTGGCAGAAACTGGTATGTTAAATTCTATCAGTAGTTATGTGGCACCTCTTACTAGTGGATGGCTAGGACTTCCTCAGGAAGCTACCTTAGGATTGATGCTGGGGGTTATTAGACGAGAATTGGCAGTATTGCCGCTTCTGGAGTTAAACTTAACAACCCTACAATTGCTAGTAGGAGCAGTGGTTGCTCTATTTTATATCCCTTGCTTGTCTGTACTGGGTGTATTGATCAAGGAATTTGGCGTAAAAATAGCTGTAACCATAGGGGTAGCTACCATTATGATTGCCTTCTTATTCGGAGGAATCATTAACCACGTTGGTAACTTTGTGATGGCATTACTCTAAGAAATGAAGGGGTATATTTAAAAAAATAATAGATATGCCCTTTTTAATGGATAAGTAATCTCATTTACAAACAAATCTCACAGAATGTTCATAGTTAAGATAGATTGATTACTTTAAAAGGTGGAATAAGTATGGAACTCAGACCATTTATTACGCGGGAATTAGAAAAAATTTTATCAAAGCATCCGACCACAGGGCGTATTCTTTTTCCTTACTACAGGGGTAAGGTAGCAAAAGAAATAGAAATCGTAAATATATGTAAAGAAGATAAGGTGCTGTGCATAGGTGGAGGCTCTTTTCCTTGTACAGCCTTGGAGATTGCTTTAAAAACAGGGGCTGATGTTGAAGTGGTGGATGTAGATCCTATAGCCATAGATAACTCAAGAAGAGTTATTGAAAAATATCATTTGGACAAAAAGATTAAGGTGTTTCAAGAGTCTGGGCAAGAAGTAGATCCATCAAATTTTACTGTGATACATATAGCTAGACAGGCTTGTCCTCATGAAGAAATACTAAATAATATTTTAAAAAAGGCAACTCAAGGCACAAGAATATTGGTACGGAGTCCTAGAAATAGTTTGAAGGATATTTACACATTATTGCAACGGGCCCGTTACTGTGATAAGTATAGTTGCAGGGAAGAAGAAAATACAATCATGAGAGAGACTTTACTTTATATTAAAAATCTTGGAGGGAAAAACAATGAAAAAGCTAGTCCTGTTTATAGCAGGGATACTGCTGGTGTGCATCATCCTATGGCAGGCTGATTTTTCACAAGTGTTTATAGTCCTGAAGGATTTTAGTCTTGAAAACTTGTTATTTATATGTTTATTGCAACTGATCACCATACTGCTAATTAATCTTCAATGGCATAAGATAGCCTTGAATATGGGAGAAAAAACGGCTTTGAAGGATTTAATTCATATGAATATGGTAGGAACTTTTGTAGAAAGCATTACACCCTCTGCTAAAGCAGGTGGGGAAGCTACAAAGGTATATTTGTTGAAAACCAGAATGGGATTTTCTACTGGTAAAGCAGCAGCACTGGTGGCAGTGCAAAAAACTATTAGTTTAATAGCATTTTTGTTGCTAAATATTTTATCAATGGGATGGTTTGTAGTTTCTGTAGATGTAGAGGGACTACAAGTGAAGGTTATTTTCGGTAGTTTTTTGTTTTTGACTGTTGTTTTGTTGGTACTACTGCTGTTGGTGCTATACCCTTCTAAGTTATTAAGTTTTATTAAAGGCCTCACTATAAAGAAAAAGTGGAAGGAAAAGTTTTATGATGTTTTAGAAACATTAGAAGCAACAGTTAGAGATATGCTTCAACAAAAAAAACAACTTTGCGGACAGTTTTCTTTATCGTTAATCATCTGGTTACTTTTTGCTTTTAAAGCATATTTGATTGCCAAGGGATTAAATATACAATTATCTTTTATAGGGATTGCAGTAATCACTTATTTGACCTACATGATTGGCATGCTGCCACTACTACCAGGAGGAGTAGGGACCTTTGAAGGAAGTATGGTGTTCTTTCTTCTGCCCTTGGGAGTAGCTTCCTACGAAGGTATGGCTCTTGCTTTAATTCTAAGGTTGGTTACCTTTTGGTTGGTTTTTCTTTTAAGTGCTCTTTTTTTAGGATATCAACAACTCATGAAAATACAAAATCTCTATAGTCATTAAAAAGTCAGAAAAAAACAGCAGAGAAGGTCTTCTTTGCTGTTTTTGTCATACAACTTAAAGAAACTATTTTGTTATGTTTTTAATAAATGAACAGAAAAAAGATCATACTAAATTTTATTAGATTTTTTAGTTTCATCCCCCTTTTGTTTATAATAGGCACAGCTTCTATCGCTTAACTCTGATGCTGAAGTGATATGGGTCAAGGTACATGTACCTTCATTTTCATAAACACATGAATGATTACAAAAGATTGTTATCAAAACCCCACCTCCTTATTATACTTATATTTTGGGATAAAAAAAACTTCTAATACATTGTAATTATTACTATGTAAGGAAATTTCGTAAGAGGTGATATTATGTTTTTTCATGATTATAGCAAAACAGGTGTGATTTATCACATTGCTCATATAACAGATTTAAAAAAGATTTTAAAGGATGGAATAGAGTATAATGATAAAATTACCTATGAAAGACACTACTATTCTTTTCATGACTTTATCGATCAACTTCGACCTGTCAATGTACCTTCTTGGGTTATACGAAAAAAGGCTATATTTGCTTCTATGAACTACAGAAAAGAGCCTAATTTTCATTCTCATACAGCAGTACTAGCGGTGAAGGTAGACCCTACAAGATGTTGGGTAGCCAATGAAAACAGAGCAAATCAAATCTACGAACCCTTTATTTTACAAAACGTAGATGGATTTCGTGAGGCTAAAGCTTATCTGGAAACAAAAGGGAAAGCATTAATAAAAGATTACTGGGAAACCTCTCTAAGCTTTCAAGAAAACCTTAAGGAAAGAAAAGATTTAAAGGAAAGTTATGATGCAGAAGTAATGATCTTTCACTCTATACCCCCAGAAAATATTGAAGTTTTGTATTTAGTATCAGACCACCGCACCTTAGAAATACAGGAATGGAGACGAATATTCTGTATGTAATCTGAAAAAAAACTGTGTTATAATACGATTATTAGTGAAAGAGGGGGAAAAATATGGAGGTTGGAAAGGTACCTACAGATATTTTAAAGGAAGTGATTTTTAAAAATATTCAGCATAAAAGATCTGAAGTCTTAGTACGTCCGAATATTGGAGAAGACTGTGCTGTCGTAGACTTTGGGGAAAATGTATGTGTGATGAGTACAGACCCCATTACTGGAGCGGTGAAGGATATAGGGAGTTTAAGTATACACATTTCATGCAATGATATTGCTTCTAATGGCGTAGAACCTATTGGTGTGATGATGACGATTTTGGCCCCAATAGGTACGACAAAAGAGGATTTGAGTTATGTTATGCAGGAGGCCAACAGAGCAGCAGCCTCTATCAATGTAGAAATTATAGGTGGGCATTCAGAAATTACAGATGCGGTAAATCGTATGGTAATTACCACTACTGCCATTGGAAAACAGAAAAAAGCTGCTATGGTTACTTCCAAGGGTGCCCAGGTGGGGGATCATGTTATTATGACAAAACACGCAGGTTTAGAAGGTACTGCCATCATTGCTGCCGATTTAGAAGATCAGCTTAGAAAAGCCATTCCGCAGGAAGTAATAGATAATGCTAAGGGATTTGCAAAAAAAATCAGTGTCGTCAAAGAAGGTGTATTGGCAGGGACTGTAGGGGTGAATAGTATGCACGATGTAACAGAAGGAGGAATATTAGGAGCCTTATGGGAATTGGCAGAAGCTTCTCAGGTGGGCATAGAAGTCTATGAAGATAAAATTCCTATAGCTTCTGAGACCTTGAAAATATGTGCAGAATTATCTATTGATCCTTTAAGATTAATCTCTAGTGGTGTGATGGTTATGGCGGCTTCTAAAGAAAAAGCACAAGTGCTTCTAGAAACGTTTAAAGAGCATGCTATTGAAGCTACCATGATAGGAAAAATCACAAAAGAGGAAAAAGTGATTTTAAAGGGAACTACAAAAAATCCATTGGAAGCACCTAAAACGGATGAACTATACAAAGTAATATAAATAGGCGTAGTAGCCTATTTTTTATTACAAGTTTTTATCTATTTTACATCTTTATGACAATTTAGCTGATTGATTGACGGGAAGTTTATAACAATGATATAACTATAGTAGGTATATTTATCGGTGTATGGTTGTTAGCAAATATTTTTCAGCCTGAACCAGAATTATTTAATTGGGGGACAAGCTAATGAAAAAAATTATTTCAGTTGTATTACTGTTGGTTATTCTCACCACCTCGCTGGGTTATGCAAATGCAAACAGCAATTTAGTTAGA
Organism: Clostridium aceticum; assembly: GCF_001042715.1. NCBI lineage: Bacteria > Bacillati > Bacillota > Clostridia > Peptostreptococcales > Natronincolaceae > Andreesenella > Andreesenella acetica. The sequence continues at coordinate 495,746 of NZ_CP009687.1, forward strand.
ATGACTATGGACGGCAGAACGATGGATTTTCACACTGTGAAATTAAACATTGAAGGGAAACCTGCTACAACCGATGTACCAGCTGTTTTGCATCAAGGTAGGACATTAGTACCTATACATACTGTAAGGAACATGGGTATAGGGGTTGAATGGAGGGACGCCTCGAGAGAAGTAGTTATTACTTCGGAGGATCAAACAGTTATCTTAAAAATTGACAGCCCTATTGCTACTGTAAATGATGTGGCGAAGCGCTTACCTAGTGATGTTCCGCCTAAAATTCTTACCTATCAAGGTAGTGGCAGAACCATGCTCCCCATCGCATTTCTTAGAGAACTAGGTTTAAAAGTAGAATGGAACGAAAGTACTAGAACCGTGTCTGTAGAGGGAAAAAAGCCAACTTACAAGACGATGACAGGTATACAAGTGAATACCGTTGGAAATACTACTGAAATTCGTGTTAAGGGAGACCAACAACTGACCTATACTACCTCCGAATTGAGTAATCCTGCAAGAGTTGTATTTAACTTTGTAGATACAAAGTTTGATTTAGCCAATAAAAGCGACCTATTACCAAATGGTACCCTACAGGTCCAAGTAAATGGAAACGGGATTAGAAGTGTTAGAGCAGCACAGTTTGAGTTGAACCCCATGACAACAAGAGTGACGATAGAATTAGATAATATGGCAAAACCTGAAGTGTCTTATGATAATAAGACAAATGAAACGGTAATTCAATTTGTGACTGAAGAAGTCAATAAAAGCTATGTAAAGGATGTTAGAACAGAGATCTATCAAGGACGGGAAGTAATCGTTGTTCACGGGGACAATATAGTTAATCATACTGTAACAAGACTCCATAATCCAGAACGTCTTATTGTAGACATACCGTCTTCCACGTTAGATCCTTCAAAGAACTTAAGGAATTTGCAGATAAATAGCAAACTCATTCAATCTATTGATGTTGCAGAGATGACCTCTAGTGAGAGTGTGAGACTGGTCATTACCCTACAGCAAAGAGAAGATTACGCTGATTATCAAAAGGTGGTTGAGAGCGATAGATTATTCCTATACCTAGAGGATATAGAAGAGAATGACTCTATCGAAGTTCTACAATACAGAGAAGTAAACAGGCAGCTTACAAGACTAGAATTTAAAACAGCTTCCTTAGTAGAATATGCTTTTAGTGTAAGAGATTACGGGAAAACTTTACAAGTTGCGATATCCAAGGAAGATATTGAGTTGCCAATAAAAACAATAGAAATTAATGATCACCTTGTACAAAGTGTTTCTATAAGCGAAGATAGAACAACAGATCAATATATTGTTGTTGTTGCTTTACAAGAAGATATACAATATAGAGTAGTATCTCCAAGCTATACAAGAGATTATGCAATAGAGTTTTTACCTAGAAATAACCAGCAAAGCCCGACGAAAACTCCTTTGATTGTTATCGATCCAGGGCATGGTGGAACAGATCCGGGGGCCATATCACCTATTAGTGGGTTAATGGAAAAAGATCTTGTGTTGGATGTAGCCAAACGCTTGAATAAATTATTGACAGAAGCTGGTTTTAACACTTACATGACAAGAGAAACAGATACTTCTGTGGCTTTAGCAGATCGTGCTAAGATAGCAAATCAGTTGCAGGCAGATTTATTTATAAGTGTCCATGCAAATGCTGCGGGAGCTTCAACTGCTAGAGGTATTGAAAACTTATACTATCCTAGCGACATAAATCCTAATGATCATCGACCTAACAAAAAATTAGCAGAGATTTTCCAGAGAGAAATGGTTAAGGTAACCGGAGCTCATAGTAGAAATATTGTGGCAAGAGATAAACTAGTGGTGTTAAGAGATACAACTATGCCAGCTGTATTAAGTGAAATAGGGTTTTTAACAAATGCTGAGGAAGTGGCAAGACTGGCTACTTCGGAATATAGGCAGTTGGTAGCGGAAGGAATGTTTCAAGGGATTGTTAAGTATTTTGAAGAGGTAAAATAGAAATAATAAATGGACAGAGGAATCCTCTGTCCATTCTTTGTGCGTGTGAAGTTGGATACTTTACTGGGTATATAGGATAACAGAAAGAATATTTATAGGAGGTTTAAATATGGAGGGGATTTTGGGTTACTTGTTTATTTACTTTGCTAAGGTTTCTGACGTTACATTAGCAACTATTCGTATGATTATGGTAGTAAAGGGAAGGCGTATTCAGGCAGCCTTGATAGGATTTGTAGAGATCATTATCTATATAATGGCTATAGGAAAAGTACTGACAGAGTTAAACAATCCTGTGAACGTGATTGCTTATGCCTTGGGATTTGCTAGTGGTAATTATATGGGGATTTTTGTAGAAGAAAAAATGGCACTAGGCAGTATCATAGTTCAGGTGATTTCTTTAGGGAATTCTATGTATTTGGTAGAAAAACTTAGGGCAGAAGGTTTTGGGGTTACAGTAGTTGAAGGTTATGGAAGAGAGGGAATGCAGCATCTATTGAATATAATGATGCAAAGAAAAAACTTGCCAAAGCTCTATAGAATTATAGATGAGCATGATAAAAAAGCTTTTGTTACCATTACCGATGCTAGGTCAATAAGAGGAGGATACTTCACACGCTTTAAAAGAAGATAAATGAAGAATAGTAGCATACCCTTTATAATATAATGTTATAGAAGAATTCGGTATTATATTGTTAAGGGGGACGAAGATGTATGAAATTTTATAAGCTGTTGGCTGTTAGTGTGGTACTATGTATGATCATCGCCTTAACAGGCTGCAAAAATCCCATTGCTAACCTAATACAAGAAAAAGAAGATTTGGAGACTTCTTATGTTAGTTATCTCATTGATCAAGAAGGCTTTGTGGACTTTGAAAATGAAGGTTTAAGAAGAACAGTACTTTACTATAGAGATGAAAAGGGATTTATCGTCCCTGTAATGAGAAAAATACCTTGGGATGAGGGAATTGCTCAAGCTGCAATAAACCAGTTGATAGATCGACCAGTATTAAGAGAGGACTTAGCTGCTATTGGTTTAAAACCAGTGCTGCCAGCAGGAACAGAGATTATTGGCATGTCTATACGAGATGGTTTATGTACAGTTGACTTTAATGAAAATATTTTGACTTATCATAATGAGGTAGATGAGAGGACCATAGTTCAATCCATCGTCTATACTTTAACGGAATTTGAAAGCATTGATAATGTACAAATACTGGTGGAGGGAGCTGCCCCTAAAAAACTTACATATGGCACAAATATTACAGAACCTCTAGAAAGAGAAAACATTAATTTAGCTGGTGTCCTGCAGGAAGAGAGTATTCCAGTTGTCGTATACTATAAAGGAACCACCAATGGAGAAGAATCCTTTTTTGTTCCCGTGACAAAGGGAATAAGTGCTTTAAAGGCAGATATTAAGTCAGCTCTAATAGCATTGTTGGAGGGAGCTCCAGAAAACAGTGGATTATATAGTGAAATTCCCTTTGGTACCTCTGTGAATGATGTATATGTTAAAGATGGAGTAGCCTATATAGATTTTTCTGAGGAGATTAAAAGAATGCCAGAAAATGCAAGACATCAGCAGTCACTCATCTATGAATTAGGATTGACGCTTAAAGAAATAGAGCCTACGATAACGCAAGTAAGAATACTATCCAATGGTACAGAAATACAGTTAAGTAGTGATGTGAGCTTAAACTTACCCTATTTCTCAAATGAATTTTAAAATTTGGTACCAAAAGCAGGAGAAGAAGTATGTTCTCCTGCTTTTTATGGAAATAAAAAGAAAAATTTTGGGAAAACTTTTATAGAAAAAGAAAAGTGTGATACAATACAACTTAGAAAGTTACATATTTTTCTACTAACCTAAGAATTGAAGAGAGGAAGATTTATTTGAATAGAATAGATGGAAGAAACTACGATGAATTAAGACCTGTAAAGTTTACAAAAAACTATACAAAACAGGCTCAAGGCTCTGTATTAGTAGAGATGGGGGAAACAAGAGTCATATGTACTGCTATGATTGAAGAAAAGGTACCGCCATTTTTAAAAAATACAGGTAAGGGCTGGATTACTGCTGAGTACTCCATGCTGCCTAGTTCTACCCAAACCCGAAAAATAAGAGAATCCTCTAGAGGGAAGGTTGAAGGAAGAACGCAAGAAATCCAAAGATTGATAGGACGAGCTCTACGGTCAGTAGTAGATTTAGATAGTATGGGAGAAAGAACGATATGGATTGATTGCGATGTGATTCAGGCAGATGGTGGTACTAGAACAGCATCAATTACAGGAGCCTTTGTAGCATTAGTAGAGGCTGTCAATTTGTTAATGGAAAAGGGAACTTTGCAAGAATTTCCTATAAAAAGCTTTGTTTCAGCTATTAGCGTAGGTATCGTAGACGATAAAGCTGTACTGGACTTGTGCTATGAAGAAGACTCCAAGGCAAAAGTAGATATGAATGTTGTTATGACAGATAAAGGAGAGTTTATCGAAGTACAGGGTACAGGAGAAGAAGCCCCTTTTTCTAAAAAAGACCTAATGGAACTGCTAACCTTGGCGGAAAAAGGTAATAGTGAATTGTTAGCTTTACAAAAATCTATATTGGGAGAAATAGCAGACAAGGTGAAAAGTACTGCTGATGGGGTTGCGGAGGAGAAAAATGAAAAGTAATATTGCTGTTATTGCTACAGGTAATTCCCACAAGTTGCAAGAGATAGGGGAAATCTTAAAGGGCTTTAACTTAGAAATAAAGTCTATGCAGGATGTAAATCTACAGGGACTAGAAATTATAGAGAGTGGTACTACCTTTGAGGAAAATGCTTTAATCAAAGCCAAAACAGTTATGGAGAAGACAGGATATATGGCTATAGCAGACGATTCAGGTCTAGAGGTAGAGTATTTAGACTGCCAACCGGGGGTCTATTCCTCAAGATTTGCTGGAGAAAAAGCTACAGACGAGGAAAATAACGAAAAGTTACTTAGACTATTGAAGGATGTCCCCCTATCAGGCCGAAGAGCTAGGTTTGTGTGTGTAATAGCTGTCGTCATGCCGGATGGTGAAAACTTTACTGTGCGAGGAGAACTTTATGGTGTGATTGGATTTGAGCTTAAAGGCCAAGAAGGCTTTGGATATGATCCTTTATTTATGCCTAGAGGATACGACGGTCTAAGTTTGGCGGAAATAGGCTTACAAGAAAAAAATAAGATTAGTCATCGTGCTAAAGCTCTAGAACAAATGAAGAAGACTTTTACGGAAAGATTAAGAGGTGAATAGTTTGAAAATAGCTGTATTAGGAGATAGTCATGGGCAGACGGAGAATATCGATTGGGCTATGGAATCTATTGCTGCTGAAGATATAGATTATATTATTCATACGGGAGATAATTTTGATGATATGAAATATATTGCTGAAAACTCTGATGTTAAAACGATCGGAGTAAGGGGCAACTATGATACTCATCCGGAGGGAAAAGATGAACTGTTAGAAACATTCGGAGAAAAAAAGTTCTTTGTTACCCACGGACATCGATATGGAGTAAAATATGGATTAGAGAAAATCTTTTATAGGGGAAAAGAGCTAGAGGCAGATGTTGTGATTTTCGGACATAGCCATGTACCACATTACTCTATAGAAGAGGGAATGATCCTACTAAATCCTGGCAGTATCTCTATACCAAGGGGGAATTCTTCAAAATGCTATGCTATTATCACCATTGATGAGGATATTTCTGTTGCGTTTGTGGAGTTATGATTGAGTTCCTATAGGGCTTGTATATGTCCTATAGGAACTTGAACGAAGATAAAGGTATTGTATTGTCTATAGACTATTTAATAATTAGGAGAAAATTAAAGAATAAAGGAGTATAATTTTAAGAACAAGGGGAAATCCTTAGTAATAACAAAATGAATTTATTGACTTGTAGCGTTATTATAGGTATACTATATCTTGTCCTTCAAAAAAGAAGGAGGTCAAACTAAAAAAGCGTTGACTTTTATAGTTTGATGTGATAAGATATTATAGCGTTAAAAAAACAATGATGCGGGTGTAGTTCAGTGGTAGAACTTCAGCCTTCCAAGCTGACCGCGAGGGTTCGATTCCCTTCACCCGCTCCAATTAAAATATGTACCCATAGCTCAGCTGGATAGAGCATCGCCCTTCTAAGGCGAGAGTCCGGGGTTCGAATCCCTGTGGGTACGCCACTTTATTATGGTGGGTGTAGTCAAGTGGTTAAGACACAGGATTGTGGCTCCTGCATGCGTGGGTTCGAATCCCATCATCCACCCCAAGTTAAAGATATAAATAATGGGATATAGCCAAGCCGGTAAGGCAACGGACTTTGACTCCGTCATCCGCAGGTTCGAGTCCTGCTATCCCAGCCAAATTAACTAAGGAAGGGAATAACCCCTTCTTACATGCGGAAGTGGCTCAGTGGTAGAGCATCGCCTTGCCAAGGCGAGGGTCGCGGGTTCGAGTCCCGTCTTCCGCTCCATTAATTTTTTGCACATATAAATATGCGCCCTTAGCTCAATCGGATAGAGTTGCAGACTTCGAATCTGAAGGTTGGGGGTTCGAGTCCCTCAGGGCGCGCCAGTTAAAACCTGTAATTTCAATGATTACAGGTTTTGTTTGTTTTTGTGTTGTTGTATTATTGGTGTATTTTGTGCCACTGATGGTGCCACAAAATAAGTGGACACAAAAAAGAAAAAAGCCTCTATCTATGGAGAGAGATAGAAGAATAAATAGCCTGTCTGAGAATATTTTTTTTCAAATATTCCTGAGGCAACAAATTTTTGTTAAAGTATGCTATGATACCGGAATGTTTCTTAGAGTCAAATTTTTCAAATGCCAACACGGCTCTAACAGAATGAAAGATTGAGTAATATGACCGATTGAGGGACTGGGCACATAAGTTTAGCTGCCTCTAGATCTTCTAGGGCTTTAGCTACTCTGTACTTTGCTAATTCTATTAGCATCTCATCCATATACTTCAATCCCCTCCTTTTGAATATTACCTAAAAACGGGAGGACACTAACCTGGCTTTTATATTTCTCTGCACTATGGGCATATAATGAAAGGACTACATCATACTTTAAAGATAAGTCCACCATAACATCCGTCAGCTGACCTTCATAAGACTTTAGTCGTTCCTCATCTAAGCCTACTAAAATCATTACATCGATATCTGATTCTGATGTATGCTCATTTCTTGCATAAGAACCATATAAAATGATATTTTTCAAGTCGCTGCCAAAGATCTCATCCATGCTAACAACAACTTCTTTTAATACTCTTCGAACCGTCTCACTTGAAATCCTTTCAAAATTCCTCATATCTACTCCCTCCTCTATATTAAAGGTAGCTTTAGATCAATTGTAGCCATTGCTGTCACTGAAATGTCTATCACTTCTTTATCTTTATTATACCATACCTTCCCTATTTCTATAGCTTCAGGCTTTAAAAATGAAAAAGACTACGCAATGTGGGGACCTTTACAGTTGTAAGGGAAGTGGTTTTCTTCTCTTGCCTATAGAAATTATCAATAAAAAGGTTATGGGCATCTTCAGCAGGGATGTGAAGTAAAATATTTATTTATCGAAGAATATAGCTCCGGGTTTTCTGTCAAGAAGATATGTATCATAAAAAGATAGTAGGCGGATCATTAGATAGTAGAATGACTAAAGAATTAACCCTCAATGCCTTAGAGCAAATTATTACCCGTGAAAGGCCAGTTAAAGGCTTAATATTTTATTCAGATAGAGGGCACCAGTGATTATCAAGATAAACTTAGAGAAAATGGCATAAGGTAGAGTATGAGCGTTAAGGAGACTGCTATGATAATGCTTGTACGGAATCATTCTTTACAACGCTGAAAAAAGGAGGAAGCTTTATTGGTGTCCAGCTAAGTTATAGTACTCCTCTTACTGAAAAAATTGGTGTTTTATCATTACCTCAATTATTATCTAGAAAGAGTATATTTAATCTGTTTACACAAAATTTTCTATAGGCTCAAAATAAAAAAACTCCCTCCTATCAGAATTAGCATATAATTGCAGTAGGAGGGGTTTTTATGAGTACATATAACCAAATCTTTGTTTTTTAATAACGGCAACTAAAGGATATTAAGGTTTATTTAAAGTACTAGTTAATTAATTCAACTAGACCCTCTACAGCAATTACTGTCCCCCGTCCATCAAACACTGGGAATTCTGTTACTTCTGTCAATGCAATAGTAGAATCTTTTTTCCTAAATTCCACTTTGTAAGAGGATTGTTGAATTCCTTTAAAAGTTCCTTCGGTATAAGAAATAGCTTTTGAGTTAATTTCTGAGTCTGGCATAAAATCCTGTACATTTGTCATAAACTCTTGGGGGGTATAGCCTAACACAGTTTCTACTGAAGGCGTTGCATATTGGAATACCCAATTAAGATCATGCTTATAAAAGAAGTAGCCATAATCTCCACTATTTCCTGCAATTTCTTTCATTTGGGCAATAGTACTTTTGCCAGTTTCATTTATCATATTTGTTAGTTTTTCAGCATTCTCTCTCACTAATTTACTATGAGTTAATGTATCCGTAGTCATTGCATGAACACCTTCAGATGTTGCCAACATCTCTTCAGAGCCAGCCAATTGCTCCTCTGTAATACTGGCAATCTCGTGGGTAAATTCATCTATAGATTTCAAATCAAGAACAATAGTACTTAATTGATCATCGACTTCATGAATAGATTGTAGCGTTTTTTCAAAAATTTCATCTGTGTCCTTTAGCGACTGTTGCACCGAAGCAATGCTTTCGGTACTGAACTTAGTTTCGTTCACTGCTCTGGTTACGATCGACTGAACATTTAAGATTAAACCTTCGACACTTTTAGTAGCCTCTGTAACATTTTTAGCTAGATTCCTTATTTCTTCAGCTACTACCGCAAAGCCCCGGCCGTGTTCCCCAGCTCTTGCAGCCTCAATAGATGCATTTAATGCCAGCAGATTTGTTTGGTTAGCAATACTGTCTATAACCTGTATAATTCCTTTAATTTCCGAAGTAGAATTGCCTGCCTCTACTACTGTGTCTGTTAATTTAACCATAGAATCCCTAACGGTGGTAACCTCTCGGGCTGTATCCTCCATGGCACTTTTACCTTTTTCCGATATGGTTACCATTTCAACTGTGTTACTTCTAACTTTTTCTCCCTTTACAGCAGTCCTGGATATAATGTCTGATAGCTTAGTAATATTATCAGTGACTTCTTCCGAACCCTTGGTAATTTCCCTGATAGTTGTTTCTAGTTCAACCATTGACTCTAATTGTCCTGTTGCCGTTTCATCCATTGACTTTGAAGCTTGAGTCGTAGCTACCGAAATTTGATTGAGTTCTATAATGGTTTGTACCGATTGGCTTAATAATTCCTTAATACTATTATTTTTTTCTTTTATAAGCTTATTTTGTTCAATGCCTTTGTTAGAGCTCCCTTTATATACCTTAATAAACACGCCAGATAGTAGCACTCCAATAATTACACCGATGAATATTTTCCACATAGTATGTCCTCCTTTATTGTTACTCATTAGACGAAATTATATAATAATTCTAGAACTTAAAGGGTTTTAAAAAATCATATATTTTTACAAAAGGCTTATTCCTTTAAATAAGATTGCTACTACTAATGTTTTGGTATTGTGAGATTCTCAATTGAAGAATATTTTCTAAGAAATTACAAATTATAGAAAATGATTTTAAATAGCAAATAAGATCTAGCTACAAGGATAAAATTCGACATTTTTTTACAAACACCTCTTTTTTTATAAAAGTGTTGCGAAATTTTACATTTAAGGAATATATAATGAATTTACTAGAAAGATATTTGATTAATGCAAAAGCAACATTATTGATTTGTAGCGTTTTTGAATTGATACAGTTTCCACTTGCTATACTTCACCAAAACTTCAAAGCTAATTAATTCCATAGTATAGCACAATTTAGTTAGCTTTACATATTTCCCAAACCAACGAATCCCAAGGCCTACTAACCAAATATTAAATTCAGAACAGATAAAGGTATTAGGAAATGTGTATTATATTGCAAAATATAAACTTAACTTAAGACTATAGCCTAAGCTAAAAAATATATACTGAAAAAATTTCCTCATAATTTCTTCAAAATGTTTTCCTATAATCAATGTAAGGAAGTTAAGAAAGTTACTTAAAAAATATAGAGGAGGAAAACATTATGAAAAAGAGATTATTAGCAATAGCAGGGATAGCAATTATTGCGGCTATATCAATAGTGGGATATACCTCTGCTGAAGAAACAAACTTCACAAGACCTATGAATACTAGAAGAGGTTATTTAACCCGAGAAGGAATAACAGAAGGAAGCTTTAACAAACACTACAGGAATAGTGGCGATATGATGCAAATAATGAGAGGAAATGGTTTTGAAGATATGGCTGTCTGGATGGAAGATGGTATAAAGTCTTCATTGGGTATAGATATACTCATGGAATAGTATTAAAAGTGCATGTAAAATCTTGACTACAAACTATGTAGTGGAGTATTTAGATATAGGGAGTGGGAAAATGGATTATAAGGTGAGAAATATCCTGATAGTAGAGGATGAAGAGAGTATTGCAGATGTAGTTAGAGCCTATCTTGAAAAAGAAGGGTATAACACTTTTGTTGCCTATAATGGAAGTAAGGCTATAGATATATTTAATCAGCAGGAAATTGATTTTATAATTTTAGACCTAATGCTGCCAGACCTATCGGGAGAAGAGGTTTGTAAGAAAATACGCATCAAATCTCAGGTGCCGATACTGATGCTGACAGCAAAGGCACAGGAATCAGATCGAATTTATGGCTTAGATATTGGAGCCGATGATTATATTACTAAACCCTTTAGTCCAAAGGAATTAGTAGCTAGGGTAAGGGCTATTTTAAGAAGAACAGACACTGAAGGGGTAAAGGCAAACATACTAGATTTTTCTAATGGGGATCTAACAATAGATTTAAATAAGATGGAAGTAAAAAAGCAAGGTAAAATTGTGAGTTTGACAGCCAAAGAATACAAGCTACTGAGTCTACTGATTCAAAATATAGGAAGGATATTTAGTCGTGAAGAGCTAGTAGTTAAAGTATTAGGCTACGATTATGAGGGTTATGATAGAACGATAGATACTCATGTAAAAAACATAAGGCAAAAGATTGAGGATGGCAACAATAAATATATTGCCACTGTATATGGCATAGGGTATAAGTTTCAGGAGGATTAAAAATGTTCAATAAACTAAGAACAAGGCTTATATTAATGACTCTAGGAGGGGCTGCCTTCTCAATTTTTTTAGTAAGTATTATTACAAACGTTACTGTACTTAGTAGGTTTGAGGCTTATATGCAAAGGGAGCAGGAGAATAGAGTAGAAGAAGTAATCAGATTGATTGAGGAGTCCTATACCGTAAATGGGGGATGGACAGAAGCTACAATATATAACATTAATGTTTCTCATCTTATTCATACTTTTGATATTGAAATTAAGGATGAGCAAAATAATATTGTGTATACCCACTATATGGAGAATAATATGATTCAGATGCATAATCAGATGATGGATAGAATGGGACATCCTATGATGGGTAGGGGGTCTAGGGGGACGATGGGGCAAAATTTAAGGGGAGAAAACTACATTGTGGAGAATCATGAAGCATTTTCTTACGATAAAAAGATTGGAACTATAGCAATTGGGCACATAGGTCCTTTTCAAGTATCTGAAAGAGAAATAGAATTTACTAGAGGCATAAATAGGTCTATTCTGTACAGTGCAATTATTTCAATTTTATCAGCAATTTTACTAGGAATGTATTCTTCAAGGATTTTTTTAAAGCCAATTTTACGGATCACGAGGGCAGCTAATTATATAAGGGAGGGTAAGTTAGATACTAAGGTGGAAATATCTAATAATATAGTAGAACTTCAAGAGCTTTCTAGTTCAATTAATCACTTAGCTAACTCTCTAAATAGTCAGCAGCTATTAAGAAAAAGATTAACTTCTGATATATCCCATGAGCTAAGAACCCCTCTGACCATACTACAAAGTCATATAGAAGCCATTAGTGATGGTATTTGGGAGCCCACTCAGGACAAATTAGATATATGTAAGAGTGAAGTGGTTAGATTGATCAAGCTGGTGGAAGAGCTAAAACACTTAACAGACATAGAAAGTCACAGACTTAACTTAGAGCTCCAAGAATATTCTTTATCAAGGGACTTAGAGGAAGTATTAGAAAGCCTTGCAATAAAGTTTCAAGATAAAAGAATTAAAATTGATAGCAATATTCAGAAGGATGTTCAGATAAACGGAGATAAAGATAAAATTAAGCAGGCACTAATAAATGTTTTATCGAATGCTCTTAAGTTTACAAACCCAGGGGGAAGCGTGAATGTAGATTTGGTAAAAGAAAAAGGGATGATAAAAATAACTATTGATGATACAGGAATTGGTATAGATGGCAATGAGATTCCTTATATATTTGAAAGATTCTATAGAAGTGATGAATCAAGAAGTAGAAAAACTGGAGGAGCAGGAATAGGACTAACCATTACAAAAAACTTGATTGAAGCCCATGGAGGTAAAATCACTGTAGAAAGTGAAAAAGGTAAAGGAAGTAAATTTAGCATAATCCTACCTAAGGAAAATCGCAGCATATAAATGTTATTATACTGATAGCTTTTAATATGAATCATTATAGGAACTCATTTGAGAAATAGAATATATCCAGAGAGACCGGAATAGATCAAAAGAAAGGAAATTTTTTAGGAGATTGTAAGTAAGAGATAGAAAGGAATTGTTGTTTCATGAATATACAAACGGATAGAATAAGAAAAAGGTACAACCGTGTAGCAAAGATATATGATTTACTAGAAGGACCTATGGAAAAAATGGCCTTAGGAAGATGGAGAAAACCAATTTTTGAAAGCCTAAAAGGCAAGGTGCTGGAGATAGGCGTGGGAACTGGGAAAAATATTGAATATTATCATGACGACATTGAAGTAACTGCTATTGATTTTAGCCCCAATATGCTGAAAAAAGCTGGAGAAAAGGTCCAAAAACTAGGTGCAAAAGTAGAACTAAAGGAGATGGACGCACAAAAAATGGATTTACCAGATAATAGCTTTGACTATGTTGTAGCAACCTGTGTTTTCTGCTCTATTCCTGATCCTATTAAAGGTTTCAAAGAAGTGAAGAGAGTGTTGAAGCCTGGTGGAAAGGTAATTCTAATCGAGCACGTAAGAAGTGAGAAAAAGGTGGTGGGCCTATTGATGGATTTGATGAATCCTCTTACAGTGAACCTATATGGTGCCAACATAAACAGACGTACAGAGGAAAATGTAAAGATAGCAGGATTTAAAAATGTAAAGATTACTAATTTGTGGAATGATATAGTAAAGAAAATAGAAATAACGAAGGAAAATCACCAATGAATGAAGCATAAATCCGACGAAATTGTGACCCTTATAGCCGTTGATTTTATAGCATATCGTAAAGCAAACGATATACGTCAGTCCGTAAAAATGTAACGATACCAAGCTGGCTAAACGAAGTAGCAGAGTATATTGCCAGCCAACAACCCAGGTAGGACCAATGGGCGGATGAAGAAAACTTGGAGTGATTATAACATACATTATCATATATTTCTAACACCTTTTTGTTTAGTAACCCCTATACCCTAAGAGAATAGAATGTACTGCTTTTTTTACTGCCCTACTGGTTTTTGAGATTTTCTATTTTTTATCCTAATCGTTATATACAATAATAGAGGTATGGGCAGAAATAATGGCAGAGATACAAGAAAGTAGGGTACCACAGTCTCTATAATTATATCAAACCTAGGTACTAAAAAGGGCATAGATACCCCAATGAAAATAGCAGTCGGCCAAGCAAAATCACTAGGTTGCCCTACCTGAAAATAATCAGAAATGATTTCACAGATGATGTAATAGGTAAGAATGAACTTAAAGTAAGTAGTGCCATAAAAGACTGCCAACAATAAAGGGTCTAACCTCTCTAGAACATTTCCAACCTCAATCATCCTTATGAGGCTAAAGGGAGGAAAGGTAAGGGTTTTTAAGGTTGCTTCCTCAAAGGCAGTAGAAGCAGATAATGCTCTAAAGGTTAACAGTACTGTAGATAAGACAATTGCCATAAAGGTGTAGTTCAAGAAATTTCTTTGTCCTTGGCTATTTGCTTTCGTATGCTTATAATAAAAGGCCACTGGCAATATTTGTGCATAAGGAAAGTTCATATTAGGAATGGCTCCTGCCAGTACAGGCTTTATCCCCTCCGCCATAATGGGAAAAATCCTTTGTAAGTCCAGTTTAGGTAAAACCAATAGTAGTAAAATACAGTAAATAATCACAAGGATGGGTACGAGAAACTCTATTAGCCTTACAACTACTTCTAGGCCAAGCTTTACCCCATAGACGGCAGGTACTAGGAAAAAAACGATAAAAATATAGCCAGGGGTTTCAGGCATAGTTATTTTTCCAAAATAAAAAACATCTGAAATGATAAGACAGCAAAGAAAAAAGAAGAAAAAAATATAATAAAGATTAATCAAGCCCCCCAGGAGCCTTCCCCAATATGTATTCAGGGCTTTCGTCATACTTGAGCCAGGGCATAGAGACAAGGGAAGATAATGACTGAAGATTACTATATAGCCTACTATGGAAGCGATAATGTTGGAAATCCACACATCCCTTCCTGCCTCAATCATTCCAGGAAGATAGATAATAGATGCTCCTCCAAGCTGTGCTACAGTTAACCAAAAAAGTTGTCTAAAGGAAATGAACTCTTTTTCTCCGTTTTCTGTTTTCATCATAAGCTTTTCCCTCTCTTCTCTTTCATTCCATCATATTTTATCCCATAAATGCACAAAATATGATTGGTATCCAAGGGAGGGGCAGCTGTGAAAAAATCAATACTACAAATTTTTAAAGAAACCATCAGTAAAATGATTAAAAATAATAACAACAACAGTACAAGCAAAATGGAGAATAAGCAAGAAACTCTTCAGACCATGAAGTTTTCACGTGACTTAGATAAAAACATTCATATACTGCAATCTTACTTAGGGGGTAGTGATGATCTCCTTATTCGATATCTCGAAATTTCCACAGTTCCTGGTATAAGGGCAGCAGTAGTATTTATCGAAACCTTAATCAACCAAAATACGTTAGAATCCTCTGTACTAGCACCCTTAACCCAGGGTCTTGGTCAAAGGACAGTGGAGGAAAGAGTTTATTTGCACTCCCATATAGATACCTTAATAGAGAGGATGCTATCCAATAGTAGCATTTTTCCTATCCATCAAGTAAAGGATGCCGTAGAGGAAATCTTATCGGGAAAAGGCATTTTACTGATTCACAAATATCCTACTGCTTTATCCCTTAGTATCTCTAAAGATGCTGCCAGAGAATATGCTGAACCTCAAACAGAGAAGGTGGTCAAAGGTCCTCAACAGGGGTTTGTAGAAGATATAGCAACTAATATTTCTATACTTAGGAAAAAAATTAAGTCTCCAAATCTTGTGGTTAAAGAGCTTAAACTAGGTAGGGAAACAAGATCAGAAATAAGAGTGGCTTATATCAATCATATTGCTGACCCTTCCATTGTAGAGGAGGTCTTTAGACGCCTGAAGAGGATCGATGTTGATGGTGTTATTGGTTCTAGTGTCATTGAAGAATATATTAGTGATGCTCCCACCAGCCTTTTTCAAACCACCCTTTATACAGAGAGACCCGATAGAACACAAGCGATGCTGTTAGAGGGTAGGATTGCTATCCTCTATGATGGCTCTCCCTTTATAATCATAGTTCCTGCAATTGTTTCCGATTTCTTTAATGGGATTGAAGACTATTATCAAGTTCCTTCCTTTGCTAACTTTTGTCGATTTATTGGGTATCTGGGGGGCTTTGTGTTAACATTTTTACCTTCAATATATATTGCAATTACTACCTTTCATCAAGAGATGCTGCCAACGGCTCTAGCCCTCACCATCGCTGGGGCTAGAGCTGGTGTACCTTTTCCCGCCTTTGTTGAGGCACTGATTATGGAGCTTGCCTTCGAGGCATTGAGACAAGCAGGAACGAGACTGCCAACCCATATAGGGCAAGCGGTAAGCATTGTAGGGGCTTTGATTATCGGACAAGCGGCTGTGGAGGCTGGGTTGGTCTCTTCTGCGGTGGTCATCGTGGTGGCTATCACAGCTATATTTTCCTTCACAATGCCCTACAGCAATTTTTCCTTAAGTTTAAGACTAGTGCGGTTTTTTATGATGGCTCTAGCAGCAACCTTGGGGATTTATGGTATTATGACTGGTGCCTTGCTAGTGGCACTCCATCTTATATCTCTAAGGTCTTTTGGCGTTCCCTTTATGATACCCTTTGCTCCTTTAAGCCTACAGGAAATGAAGGATTGGGTAATGCGATTTCCTCAATGGGCTATTACCGAAAGATCTCCCCATATTGCAAAAGAAAATATGAAGAGAAAATCAAAAAAACTAAAGCCCAAACCGCTGAAGGATGAAGAGAGGAGAGAATTATGAAAAGAGCTAGTATTATTTTCATTCTGTTGTTTTCTACTATATTCACCACCTCCTGTTGGAGTCGTAGGGAAATTGAAGATCTCGGTTTTGTGCTGGGTCTAGGTGTTTCTAAAACTGACGAGGGTCTTTATTCTGTCGTGGTGCAAGTTGCTAACCCTGATGCGATTGCAGCAGACAGTTCTGCTAAGAGAGATGTGTACACCATTATAAAAGCGGAAGGCCTTACGGTTTTTGATGCCTTAAGAAATATGTCTATGATAGCTGGGCGGCGTCTTTATATTGCCCATATTAAAGCTCTTGTTATAGATGAATCAGTGGCAAAGGAAGGAATAAGGCAAGTGGTTAGTTTTCTTGTACAGGATATGGAAGTGCGGCTAGAAATGGAGGTCTTTATTAGCAAAATCCCCCCCGAAGAAATTTTTGATACCCCAAATATTCTTAGAGCAATTCCTGCTAGTGTTATGAACATAGTAGCAGAAAACTTTGGTGCTAATAACAAAATCTATGTTGCTAACCTTCATGAAACAGCGGAGGCAATCAACAACCCTGTACTTAATTATGTAACTACGCTGGTGGAAAAGCTGCCTTCTCCATCAGAGAAGGAGTTGCCGCAACTGAAATTAAGCCAAATAGCTATTTTTGATGATGACAAACTTAAGGGATACCTAGACTATGAAGAGAGTCAAGCCTTTAACCTTATTACTAACAATTTTAGAAATGGTTTAATTGCTTTTGAATATGCTCCTACCAACGACAAAATCATAGTAGAGAGTTTGTCAGGAACACCCATTATTACACCAGATTATAAGGATGGAAAAGTAAGCTTTGATATTGAATTAAAGGTTGAAGGTAATGTAGCTGAGAGAATTGTAAAGGGAGATAGTGCCTATGAGTTAGACATAATATTTCTACAAAATCAATTAAATCAAACTTTAACAGATAAGTTAAATAAAGCTATCTGCGATGCCCAGCAGAAATATGAGGTTGATTATTTTAACTTAAGCCAAGATTTTTTCAGGAAGTATCCCAAAGAGTTTAAGGAGTTAAAGGATGATTGGAATCAAGTATTTTCTCAGGCAGATATCAATGTAAGGGTAGAGAGCACGCTTCTTCACTCTGCACTAAACCTAAATAGGGGGAGAATCTAGTGAAGATTATTTTAATACTGTTGGTGGCAGGTGTATTGATGATTGATTTTGTCAAACTAGATAAAAGCAATAAAAAAATTTTCTATATTTATGGTTTCATCGTTATTATGATTTTACTGGTTGTGATAGCAGAAAAATATGAGTTTTTTAAAACAACTCCTATAGAAATAGGAGTTGAAAAGATGCGGCCTATTACGGATTGGATAGAAATAAAGTTACAGTAGAATCAGTCTAACTTCCTTTAAAATCCTCTATCGTCACAAAAACTGATAATGGTGTAAAATATTCCTTTATATGGTTGAAAAAGATGGGATAGCATGATATAATTTCTTTATAATTAAATGGCGATGGAGTTCGCCCTTAACCACTGAAATTTAGTTGATGACTCCTGTAAAACAATCGATATCGATGGTTTTACAGGAGTTTTTTGTATTTAAAAGCTTAATTTAATTCGGTGGATAGGAGAAAATACTAATATTATTAAATGGGAGGGATTTGTATGGCGTTTAGTTTAGCTATGATCATTTTATTGGGCTTGTTATTCAATCAATTGTTTACAAAAATGAAACTTCCAGGATTACTGGGAATGTTGGTGTTGGGGGTGCTGATCGGACCCTACGGACTAGATTGGTTAGATGAAAGTATATTGCTCATTTCAGGAGATTTAAGAAAAATTGCTTTAATTATCATTTTAATTCGAGCAGGTTTTGGTATTAATCGAGATACTTTAAATAAGATAGGTATACCTGCTGTAAAGTTAAGTTGTATCCCAGGGATTTTTGAAGGATTAACAGTTATGTTGGTGGCTGGATATCTTCTTGATATTAGCAGGGTGGAGGCAGGCATGTTAGGTTTTATTATTGCGGCTGTATCACCAGCGGTCATTGTACCTTCAATGCTTTCCTTTATCGAAAGGAGAAAGGGGGAAGAAAAAGGAATTCCCACATTAATATTGGCAGGAGCTTCCGTAGATGATGTCGTTGCAATCACAATATTCTCTAGTTTTGTAGGCATGTATGGAGGACAAAATATTAATTTTATAAGACAACTACTAAACATTCCTTTATCCATTGTGACAGGCATAGCTTTGGGTGCTGTTTTAAGCATACTATTACTTTATATCTTTAATCATTTTCATATTAGAAATACGAAGAAGGTATTAATGATTTTGGCTTCAGCAATTATTCTAACTGGATTGGAGGATATCCTGCATGACATCGTACCTATTGCAGCTCTATTAGGCGTGATGGTAATTGGATTTGTGATTTTAGAGAAAAAAGAGGTTCTAGCTAAGGAATTGTCTGATAAATTCAATAAAATATGGGTTTTTGCTGAAATTATCTTATTTGTTTTAGTAGGTGCCCAAGTAAATATCTATCTTGCCGCAGAAACTGGGTGGATTGGTTTGATAATTATTGCTATAGGTCTTATGGCAAGGTCCCTTGGTGTATATTTATCGCTTTTAGGAACAAATCTTTCAGCAAAAGAGAGAGGATTTTGTGTTGTTGCCTATATACCAAAAGCAACGGTACAGGCAGCCATTGGAGCAGTACCCTTATCTATTGGAGCACCTGCAGGAGAAGTGATATTGGCATTGGCTGTATTGGCTATTGTTGTGACGGCACCTATAGGAGCCATTGCTATTAAGGTGACGGGGGAGAGGGTTTTGGAGTTGTATAGTGAATAACTATAGTTATTCACCGTTCCGTTTTGATCATTCCACAAAAGGCTTTCATAGGACCATTATCAATGTATCTGGAAACTCTAGACATACTCTGAGTCATTCCTGCTTCATCAAGTTTATTTTTGAATTGTTTAGATGTATTGTTACAGCCAATAGTTTTTCTTCAGGTGATACATTGCTGTTTCCAGACATAAAAAGATACTCCTCCTTATGGTAAACAGTTTTTATTATTTAAACTGTTTACCATAAGGAGAGCATATCATTTACAGGATCATTATTCGTTTTTACAAATAATTTGTAAAAATTTTCAATATATGATATAATACAAAAGTTAGTTTATTGGTTAGATATAACTGGTTAAGATATAGTCGAATTATTTTTTACAATGATTTTATCGTTAGTTTCAAAATTGCTATGAAGATGCTTTTCATTTTATTTCTAAGGTTTATAAGAACTTAGATGCCCTCCTTAGTATATATTAGAGGTTGCTAAAATATCTAATAATGAAAGTAAATTTATTCTATTCTTGAATTTTCAATATGAATTATTAAAATAAATGATTACATGATTGATCCTTACAAATTTTTTTATAGGATGTTTGCTATGATTGCCTAGCAAAGGAAGTTACATATTCTGTGAAATGATTTTGGATTTGATGATGACATTCTTAAAAACAATGATGTTTTACTAACATACTACTATGTTAGTTTTTTTGTTTTGTAATACTTACATTAAAGAAACAATATACTAACAAGTACCTTCAATAGATATTGAAGGATAATTAAGAATTTAAAAGGAGGTGTCTTAATGACACAGTATTTAATATTAACGCTTATCGGACTGTTCTTAGTAACAGCACTTACAAATGTTTTTGCAACATTAAAAAGCATATTAATGGCAAAAAAAATTATGAACCCAGTGTATTTCTTAGTATTTGCAGATGCTATCATTTTTGCAACAGTTGTTGGTAAAGTAACTAGTTCGGAAGGACTTCATTTTGCAGTTGCATATGCTTTAGGAAAAACACTAGGAGTTTTCATAGGTAATAGAATCGAAGAACAGCTTGCCCTAGGAATTTTAGAAGTAGATATATTTTTAAATAATAAAAACAGGATGGTGGCAATGGCAGAAAAACTCAGAGAAGAAGGCTATACAGTGAACAACTTTTTAGCTCGAGGAAATAATGGCGATAGAAGATACAAAGTGGAGGTTGTTATAAGAAGAAAAGAATTCAAAGTACTTGAAGATATTATGAATGAATGTGGTGTGACAAATCCAACTTTAAAGATTAAAAATCTCAATAAAGTAGAAGGTAAAATTACTGCTACGAGAATAAAAACAGTGTAATAGTTGAATCAGATACAATATAAAAACCTCCATCACTGCATAGAGGTTTTTTATATTGTAACTATTGAAAAATTTATGTAGTTTAATAATATACTTCTTCTAAGAATAAACCCTGAGGAGAAAGTGTTTTGCCGGCAATGGACCTAGTTTTGCTCTCTAGTATTTCATCAATATAGGAGACCTTTTTTTGTTTCAGGCCAATTTCTATTAAAGTACCCATTATAATACGAACCATATTGTATAGAAAACCATCTCCAATAAAACTAAATATGACCATATTTCCTTCCTTAGTAATGGTTATTTCTTTAATGGTCCGAGTGGTGGATTTGTTGGTTTTTTTAACCGAAGAAAAACCAATAAAATCATGGGTTCCTAATAGTTTTTCTGATGCCTCTTGCATCAATGCAATATCTAGTTTTTCACTAAGGTGATAACTATATTTTCTATGAAAAGCTGATGGGATCCAATGATTCCAAATATAGCAGACATATTTTTTGCTCTTTACATTATAGCGGCTATGAAATTTTTCTGAAACTTCTTTTACTTCTTTGACGACAATGTCTTGTGGCAAATAATAGTTCATGTATTTGTGGATCTCTTTTAATGACATATCAGACTTGGTGTGAAAATTAGCCACCTGGCCTCTAGCGTGAACACCTGCATCAGTTCGCCCTGATCCGATAACCTCTATGGGGGAGCCTACCATCTGAGTGAGGACACCTTCCAATTTTCCTTGGATTGTTTCATCGGCACCTTTTAGTCTTTGCCAGCCACTATATCTACTACCATCATATTCTATTATCAGTTTAATATTTCTCATCAAACCACTCCTTCTTTTATCCATCATATATATAATAACATTGTAGGAGCAATATATACATCATTTTGCTTTAGCATCTTTCAGTTTGTGATAAAAATATTACTAAGCACTTATTATTAAAAAATTCTAAATAACTTAAATAACAAAAAAAGTATATCAGGAGGAATTTTTAAAGAATTGTAGAATTTTAGAAAATATAGTAAAAACATGTAGTGTTGACCTATTAACAACTTTAAACTTGCTGAAGAGATTTAGAAAAAGCAAAGTTTATAGGAATAATAAAATAAGATGAATTAAATTACTCTGAGAAATCAAGCATACAACATCTGACTTAAAGTAAAGTATTTCAGAAGAGTTTTTTTAATGCAATAAATTTTATAAATCATTTTAATGTACGGACTAACTATTGGAGGTGTCAGAAATTGAAGATGAGTATAAAACTCAAGCTTATCGTATTGGTATTAATTGTACTTATTCCCCTAATTACACTGCAACTGGCAGGAATTAAAAAGAACTACGAGGAAAATCTTCGAGAAGAATTAGAATCTAGCATAAAGTTTGCACAAGCCATCGACGTGTCGTTTATGAACTACCTTGAGGAAAGTTGGACACAACAATATGCAGTAGGATTAGCTATTTTAGCAAATCCACAATGGGGCAGGGAAGAAATTAAAGATTATATTAGTCGTGTTTTTTTAGAAAAAAGAACGCTAAAAGGATATGCATGGATTAGTCCAGAAGGATTTAGCATTGTAAGCGCTACCAGTAATTTAACTGGTGTCAATGTGCAACACATGGAATTCTATCAACGCATTATCCAGGGAGAAGAAAAGGTAGTATCTAATATAAGGAAAAGTATTAAGGATGATACCATTATTATTCATATAGCAAGGGGAATTTATGAGGGAGATGTACTAAAAGGGATCATGCTTGGTATTATGGATGTAGAGAAACTTAGTTATATTTTAAACCTTGAATGTGCTTCTGAGTCGGCAAGGTTTGGATTAGTTGATCGTGCAGGGATGGTAGTCTATAGACATGGCTATCCTTATATCCCTCTTGAAGAAAGGGAGGTTCATCCTGATTCTCCCACATGGAGGGCCCTTAAGGGAGAGGTTGTACCATCTAGGGGCGCCTACTGTAGGTTTGATGATGAAAATCGTTTAGGAGGATTTTATCCTATTACAGAGATAGGGTGGGTAAGCTACCATACGAAATCAATTGACGAAGTATTGGGTCATATTAGAAGACATGCAAAAATAGATATTGCTATTCTGATCTTAACATCAGTAGTATCCCTTTTATTAGCTACAATATTAGGTAATAAATACACCAATTCTATAATGAAGCTAAGAAATGCTGCAGAGGAAATCGCTAGAGGAAACTTAACGATAAAAACAGAGCTTACAGGGGAGGATGAGATAGCAGTAACTAGTCAAGCCTTCAATCGAATGGCAAAGGAGATCAATTATCAAATCTCTCAAAGAGATGAGATTGCTAGACTAAAAACGCAGTTTTTTTCAACAGTATCTCATGAACTTAAGACACCCATCAATATTATTTTAGGGGCAGTGCAGCTTATGGAGAATATGGATAACATGGATAAAGAATCAAAAGATAAATACATAAATATGCAGAAACAGAACAGTTATAGACTCTTAAGGTTGATAAATAACCTTATAGATATAAATAAAATTGAAGGTAAACAATTTACAGTTAATTTCATCAATTGTGATATAGTGAAGCTGGCAGAAGATATAACAATGTCTGTTGTGGAATATACAAAGCTTAAGGACATTGAATTAATATTCGACACCGATGTTGAAGAAAAAATGATAGCAGTTGATCCCGATAAGATTGAAAGAATCCTGCTAAACCTTTTATCAAACGCAATTAAGTTTACTGAAGCTGAAGGAAGGATAGAGGTAAGCATACATGATAAGGAAGATACAATAGAGATTTCTGTTAAAGATGATGGAATAGGTATCCCTAAGGAAATGCATCAATCAATTTTTAGATATTTTACTCAAGTAGATGGTCCTACACATAGAAAAGCCGAGGGCAGCGGAATTGGTCTTTCTTTAGTAAAATCTCTTGTACATATGCATAAAGGAAGAGTTAAAGTTGAGAGTGTACTAGGAGAAGGAAGTGAATTTACTGTAGAATTACCAGTAAGATTAGTAGAGGATTCTATTCACGTTTCAAAAGAAACAACTTTTGCTAATGTAGAAAGGATAAATATTGAATTTTCTGATATTTACACATAGACAATTCTACTTGAGTATCAAGCTCTTCTGATGCATTCTATCAATTCTTCTCAGCTTTATACTAGCAATCTGCTTAATTCATAATATCAGAGGGTGCTTTCAATAGATGAAATACGTGTAAAATAATCTATATAAGCGTATACAAAAGTATATGGGAGGATTACTAAGAATACTCTACTACATCATAGGAGATGTAAAGACAGCTAGCATGTTGTAAAATTAAGGTAATTTATCCTCTTTGACCCAAAAGCCGATTTATAATAAAATACTGAACAAGCTAAGAGTTAATTTTTATGTTCACGTGAAAGCTTTGCTGTCGGCAGCCCCAAATATATAAATATGGAGGGGACCAATGATTAGAAAAATAAGTATATTCTTAGTTATAATGATGTTGTTTTTTATGGTTGGATGTGCCACAGAGGAGGGTAACCTAACAGATACAGGCACTGATCCAGTTGAGGATGTAGAAGTAGATGTTGGAGATAACGATTCAACTAAAGACACGCTAGATGAGATAAAAGAAAGAGGCACCTTGACGTTTGCTATGACGGGGGCATACCCGCCATTTAACTTTATTGATGAAGATGGAACACTGATAGGTTTTGATATTGATATTGCTGATGCCATTGCAGAAAAGATAGGTGTTGAAGCGGAACCCATAACTGTTTTATGGGATGGAATTCTTACAGGTCTAACCAGTGGGCGTTTTGATATGATTATTGGAAGTATGGCTATTACAGAAGAGAGGCTAAAAGAAGTTAATTTCTCACATCCATATTATTATGATGGTGCACAATTTTTCGGTAGGGAAGACCTTGCTGTTAGTGACCTATCAGAGATAGAGAATGCTTCTGTAGGTGTTGTTACAGGAACAACCTTCCAAAATTTCTTAGTAGAGATGGAGAACGTAACAGATATTTTACAGTTTGAAAGTGACGTAGACAATATGCGAGCAGTTCAACAAGGGAGATCAGATGGACTAATTACAGGATTATTAGTGGGACTACATGGTATTGAAAAATTTGATATGCCATTGGCACCTATAGGAGATCCTTTATATATTGAAGAAATCGGTATTGCTATAAGAAAAGACGATATAGCTTTATTAGAAGCAGTGAATACAGCTTTACAAGAAATCATAGAGGATGGTACTTATGAAGAAATCAGTTACAAGTGGTTCGGTACCAGTATACTAGACAACTAAATTTATATATAAGTTAGAGATGGGTAATAGAGATATTACCCATCTCTAACTTTCAAAGAGGAGTGTGGGCATTCAAGTATGTTGGGTGAAATTATAAGTCAGATAAATCATTTTATACAAGTGGTTATAACATATGCTCCAAGGTTTTTACCAGGTGTGAAGATGACTCTGCAATTATCATTCTTTTCAATTTTACTGGGAACGGTTTTTGGATTAGTTGCCACTATGCTGAAAATGACAAAGATCAAACCCTTAATGAAAACCATTGACATTTATATAAGTATTGTTAGAGGAACACCTTTATTATTACAATTAATATTTATTTTTCAAGCCCTTCCTGAAGTTGGAATTAGGTTTTCTCCCTTTATATCTGCTGTTATTGGATTAGCTTTTCATAATGGTGCCTATATTAGTGAAATATTTAGAGGTGCTATTGAATCTATTGACTCTGGGCAAAAAGAAGCAGCTAGATCTTTAGGGATGACCAAGTGGCAGGCTATGAGACGGGTAACGCTACCTCAAGCGTTTAAAAGATCTGTGCCAGCTTTGGGAAATCAGTTCATTATTGCTATTAAAGATTCTTCTTTAGCTAGTGTTATCACAATAACAGAAATTTTGATGCTGACAAGGCAGTATACGGCTGCTACCTTTAATCCATGGCCCATGTTTTTTATTGCAGGATGCTACTATATGATTATTACTATAGGCTTATCTAAAGCATTGTTAAGGGTAGAAAAACGATTAAAGGTCTATGAGAGGTGAGGTTATGGTAGAAATTAAAAATTTACATAAATATTTTGGAAAACTACAGGTATTAAAAGGCATTCATATGAAAGTAGAAGAAGGGCAAGTTGTATGTATGATAGGATCTAGCGGCTCCGGAAAAAGTACCCTTCTTAGATGCATTAATTTTTTGGAAAAAAAGAACGAAGGGCAAATCTGGATCGATGGCAAAGAAGTGATGGGTAAGGGAAAAGAAATTAATGAAATTAGGCAAAAAGTAGGTATGGTGTTTCAACGATTTAACTTGTTTCCTCATATGACGGCTTTAGAGAATGTTATGGAGGGGCCTTTGACGATAAAAAAACAGGAAAAAAATATAGTAAAGAAAAAAGCATTAGCCCTGTTAGAAAAAGTAGGTTTATCAGATAAAGCCAATCAATATCCTGCGATGTTATCTGGAGGGCAACAGCAAAGGGTAGCTATAGCAAGAACTTTGGCGATGGAACCGAAGGTAGTGCTATTTGACGAGCCTACTTCTGCTTTAGATCCTGAGCTAGTGGGAGAAGTACTAGCTGTTATGAAGGACTTAGCAAAGGAAGGGATGACGATGATTATAGTAACCCATGAAATGAGGTTTGCTAAGGATGTATCAGACCAAGTAATTTTTTTACATGAAGGTATTATTGCAGAGGAAGGCACACCAAAAGATATTTTTGAGAATCCACAGCATGAAAGGTTAAAAGCCTTTTTAGGACAAATTCATTTTTAATAGGAAGAAACTACATGAGCATCATCCATCATGTAGTTTTTTTATGTAGTTTTTAAATAAACTTCTAAATGTTTTCCCGATGAGTTCAATTTATTGTATATCTTTTGAAGCAACTAGCTTAAATTTGGCATGGTTATTGCAATGTTATAGTGCGGGATAAAGTTTTCACGGGTATTTATAAAAAAGAGGAGGTTTTTTATGAAGGCAGCAGTATGGTATGGAAAAAAAGATGTTAGAATCATGGAGGTACCTGAGCCGCCAGCACCAGGCAAGGGTAAAGTAAAAATTAAAGTCCAATGGTGTGGTATATGCGGTTCAGATCTACACGAGTATTTAGCAGGGCCTATTTTTATTCCAACAGAACCCCACCCATTAACAGGGGATACGGCTCCTATCATTCTTGGGCATGAGTTTTCGGGAGAGATTGTTGAAATAGGACCAGGCGTTGAAGGTTTCAAAGTAGGCGACAGAGTTGCACCCGATGCATGTCAAGTTTGTCATATCTGCAATCCCTGCAAAATTGGAAAGTATAACGTTTGTGAAAAACTAGCTTTTACCGGCTTGATGACAAATGGCGCCTTTGCAGAGTATGTTGTTGTTCCTGATTATACTCTCTATAAAATTCCAGACAATATGACCTATGAAACAGCAGCCCTACTGGAACCGATTTCTGTAGGAATTCATGCAGTACGGCAAGCACCAATTCTCCAGGGGGAAAACGTTGTGATATTCGGGGCAGGAGCAATTGGCTTAGCCACACTTCAGGCAGTTCGTGCTGCAGGTGCCAGCAAAATATATGTGGTGGAAGTAGCGAAGGCTAGAAAAGCTTATGCAAAGCAAATGGGAGCCACTGAAGTCCTTGATCCAAATGAGGTGGATATTAGGAAGAAAATTAAAGAAGTCACTAAGGGTGTAGGAACAGATGTGGTTTTTGAATGTATTGGCAGTGAAAAGGTAACCCCTCTAGCTGTGGAAGTGGCTAGGACAGGTGGGAAAATTGTAGTAGTCGGTGTTTATGAAAAAGAAACCAGCCTGAATTTCAACAGTATTGTATTTAAAGATAAGCATATTATTGGTTCCTTGGCTTATGCTGGAGATTTTGAAATTGCAATTGATCTAATGAATGATGGACGTATTCAGGCGGATCCCTTAATTACCGGAAAAATCAAAATAGATGATTTAGTAGAAAAGGGGTTCAACGAATTAGTTCATCGTAAGGAGGAAAATATTAAAATTTTGGTCACGCCTTGGTAGTCGAGTTGCTGATGAAATAGAACAATAAAGGACTACTATAATTTTAATAGTCCTTTATTGTTCTTTTATAACTGCAAATCAAAATTAAAGGAACGAGGAGGCTATAATGGAAAAAGTATCTTTTATGAATTTAGGGAAATTGAAATATGAGAAGGCACTAAGCATCCAAAACCAGCTGTTTGAATATGCCAAAGATCATAAAGAGGCAGCAGGTTTTTTTATAATTCTTGAACATGAGCCTGTGTTTACGATTGGAAGAGAAGGAGGCCTTGAGAACCTGCTTTATACGCAGGAAGTAATGAAGGCAAGAGGAATAGATATTTATGAAACCAATAGAGGAGGAAATATTACCTACCACGGGCCTGGGCAAATAGTGGGGTATCCCATTTTAGATTTATCAAAGTTTAATAAAGACCTCCGATGGTATGTGGATGCCATAGAGGAAATGATTATAAAAACCTTGAAAAAAATAGACATTGTTGGAGGGAGAAAGAAAAAACACAGAGGTGTTTGGGTCATGGATCATAAATTATGTGCAGTAGGGATACGTGTAAAGAATTGGATTACCATGCACGGGTTTGCTTTGAATTATAATACAGATTTAGATTATTTTAAACTGATTCATCCCTGCGGCATCACAGAATTTGGTGTGACTTCTATAACATCTATCAACAAGGATATAAAAAAGGAGATGGTGATAGAAGCACTAAAAACTAGCTTTGAAGAGGTGATGCATTGTCATTTAGTGGGGGATAAAATAAAGGAGGTAGCATATAAAAATGATGAAGACAAGACCATCATGGTTGACTAAAAAAGCAGCAGATCAAAAAAGTTTTTTGAAAATGGAAAAATTATTAAAGGATTTAGCATTAAATACGGTTTGTGGGGAGGCGGATTGCCCAAATATCGGGGAATGTTTTCAGAAAAAAACGGCTACATTTATGATTTTAGGAAAAACATGTACAAGAAACTGTGGGTTCTGTGCAGTCTCTAAAGGAATACCAGAAGCTATAAAAACAGAGGAAGCAGTCAGCGTTGCTATAGCAGTAAACAAACTAAACTTAAGACATGTGGTGATTACTTCGGTAACACGGGATGATTTGCAGGATGGGGGTGCACAGCATTTTGTAGATACTATAAATGAAATCAGGAAATGCAATAAAAATGTTACTATTGAGGTACTGATACCGGACTTTAAAGGAAACAAAAAATCTATACAAAAAGTAATAGATGCTGAACCTGAGATTATTAATCATAATTTAGAAACTGTACCTGTGCTATATAGTGAAATAAGATCAGGGGCAAGCTATACTCGATCATTAGGTCTGTTAAAACAAGTGAAGGAAAGTAATAAAAAAATTATTACGAAAACTGGAATGATGCTGGGTTTAGGGGAAAGGAGAGAGGAGGTACTAGAAGTGATGGATGATTTACGGAAAATAGATTGTGATGTTTTGACCCTTGGGCAGTATTTAAAACCAACAGAGGGACATATAGATGTAGAAGAATACATTTCTCCAGAGCGCTTCAGTGTTTATAAGGAAATAGCTCTTAAAAAAGGGTTTAAATTTGTTGAGAGTGGGCCTTTTGTAAGAAGTTCTTATCAAGCTGTGAATATAATTGAGGGAATGTTTTAAGATCTTTGTGGAGGTTTTATTTGTTAACAAAGATTAAAAAGTTTAGAAAACAAAAATAGTCGTTATAATTAGAAAATTTATGTTATGCTATAATAAAACATACACTTCCAAGAATGCGTTTTGCTTTTTCTAGTGCTATTTATGAAGAGTAGAAGGATGATTAGGGATATGAAATTTCCGATATCTGTTAAGGGGGAAGGTGAGGCATGTTACATAGAACAAGTAGTTCTAGAAGGCTAAATATAAAACAGGCATGGAATAAATTCGTATTGTCGGGAAAAGTGGAAGAAAGTTATGTGCGTGATGTTATAGCTGATTCGTGGCTTCGTTGCTATAATATGGGAGTAAATCACCGGGACGGCTATTGTCAAGATTTGTTACCTAAAGAGGAAATCCAACAATACATTCAAGAAAAAAAACAGCTTATAGATATTGCAAAACCTATTATGAAAACTTTATCTAAGTGCGTAGAAGGCTCTAGTTTTATTGTTGTGTTGGCCAATGAAAAAGGCTTCATACTGGAATCTATGGGAGACCCAGATGTTTTAGCAATGACAAAGACCATCAACTTTCTCCCTGGGGGAGATTGGTCTGAAGAGTGCGTTGGTACCAATGCTATAGGAACTACACTGGCGATTAATAGCCCCATACAGGTTTCGGGAGAGGAACACTACTGTAGTAAACATCATATTTGGGCTTGCTCTGCTGCCCCTATACATGATTCCTTCGGAAATGTCATTGGTTGTTTAGATATGTCCTGCTCAATAGGACGAGAACATTCAAAGGATTTAGGTATGGTTGTTGCGGCAGTAAGAGCTATAGAAAATCAACTGCATAAGGAAGAAACGCAAGGACAACTATTTGCGGCACACAAGCACTTAACTACTGTGTTGAATACAATTTCAGAAGGTATTATGTCCATTGATAAGGATTTTGTTATAACACATGTAAACCCAGCCTTGTCTAAAATTATAGGTATGCTTCCAAGTCATATGATCGGAAAACAGATCAACAGTATTTTTGAGGACTGCTATCATATCAAGAAGGTTTTAGAAACAGGCAAAGCTTGTTTAGAAGACGAAGTTAGGATAGATGTACTGAATCAACATATTCACTGTACATTAGAAGCCAACCCTATAAAGGATAAATCGATGCAGGTTGTGGGAGCAGTGGTGATTTTTCGAGAGATTAAACAAGTACATCAGATTGTAAATAAGATGGCAGCTACTCAGGCAAGATTTCGCTTCAGAGATATTGTTGGAAAGAGTGATAAAGTTCAAGAGACGATTAGAAAAGCAAAAATAGCTGCTAAAAGTCCATCTACAGTTTTATTATTGGGAGAAAGCGGTACGGGTAAAGAGGTTTTTGCACAGACAATCCATAATTCCAGCGAGCGTAAAGATGCCCCTTTTATAGCTGTGAACTGTGCTGCTATGCCTAGAGAACTGATACAAAGTGAGCTTTTCGGTTATTGTGAGGGGGCCTTTACCGGTGCTAAACGGGGAGGAAGACCAGGAAAATTTGAATTAGCTGATGGTGGTACATTGCTATTAGACGAAATAGGAGATATGCCTATTGATATGCAGGTGAATCTACTAAGGGTTTTGCAAGAAAAAAATGTAGTAAGGGTAGGGGGCGATAAGCCAATTCCTATCGACGTCCGTGTCATTGCTGCTACGAATAAAAACTTAAGTTTAGAAGTAGAAAAAGGCATTTTTCGTAAAGACCTGTTTTATCGATTAAATGTTGTTACCATTAATATTCCACCTTTAAAAGAAAGGTATGGAGATATTACGTTGTTTGTTGAATATTTTCTTCAAAAGATGTCACTTAAGTTAGGGAAGGAAATTTCACAGGTTGATGCTGAAGTGATGGAAATTTTAAATCATTATCATTGGCCAGGGAATGTTAGAGAGCTGGAGAATGTATTAGAATATGCTATCAATATGGTAGAAGGGAATAGTATGACAAAGGAATGTTTACCTTATTACCTTAACACGGCAGAGGTAAAAATAAAGAAAGAAGAGGAGCTTTTTACGCTTGCAGAACTAGAGTGTAATGCAATCAGAAAAGCGCTAAAAACATTTGATGGTAATATCACGCAGGTAGCTCAATCCCTGGGCATTGCTCGAAATACCCTTTACGAAAAAATGAAAAAATATAAAATAAAAAAATAAAGCAAGTTTGCTTTATTTTTTTATTTTCAGAAACTAGATCTTCTGAGGATAAGGGATGAATGATAAAAACAATAGTTCTAAGAACTATTGTTTTTTTAGTGTCCTGAAATTGATGAGTGTTAGATATTCTAACAGTAGATATCTGGAGATGAAGAAATTCAATTGTTGCTAGTAAAGAGTGTAGTGAAAACTGTTAGAAAAACTAACAAAGTCTTTGCTTTTTAATAGTAACAACTATATTAATAAGACAGTTCTTATTTAAAAATTATTTTGTAAAATGCCATAAAGTTATGTATTGAAATTTAGATTTTAGATAGTTAAGACGTACAATTCCGTCTTGGCTAAAGAATATGGTCAAAAACTACAAATGCAGCATTTGGTATATTAAAGTTTATAAACGTATGCCTATAAAAATGTAAAAATATATTGAAACCTCTAGAGAAAGCGGCAGTTTTTATTAGGTCAGAGACATAGACAGCTCCATGGTTGATAAAAATTTCTAATAATAGCTTTGGTAATGGCACACTTATTGCTTTATTTATTAAAGGAAGGCTAAGAGAGTATTAGGAGGTGGCATGATGTGGAAGCGATATATCGTTGAGTTAGGCTGGGGAGCAGATCTGCATGGACAGGATGTAACAAAGGCGGCTGAAAGAGCTGTAAAGGATGCAATCTCTAAAAGCTGTCTTTGTGGTTTGAAAGAGATACTGGAAGTCGCAGATCTTAACGAAGTAGGTGTACATGTCACGATTGCTGCACCTTATCCAGAAAAAGTAGAGGCAGAAAAGGTGATAAAGGTTCTACCCATAGGTAAGAAGTCAATAGAAATCGTGAAGGGAGGGATGGAAGTACCAGGACTTTGTGTGGAGGAATTTGGAGATTTAAAAGATAGTATAGTGATTGCGAATGCATGCGTAGAAGTAAAGGTGTCTTGTGAAAACTCTATACCAGCTAAAAAATGAGGAGGGAATAATGTGAATTTATCTAACGACAAGGTTATTGAAATCTATAACCAAATGTTAAAAATAAGGAAATTTGAAGAAAAGGCTATGAAGCTTT
Organism: Clostridium aceticum; assembly: GCF_001042715.1. Taxonomy (NCBI): domain Bacteria; kingdom Bacillati; phylum Bacillota; class Clostridia; order Peptostreptococcales; family Natronincolaceae; genus Andreesenella; species Andreesenella acetica. The sequence goes on from NZ_CP009687.1 coordinate 528,429, forward strand.
TTGCGGAGGGGGAAATCCCTGGATTTGTTCATCTATATATTGGAGAAGAAGCTGTTGCCACAGGTGTTTGTGCCAACCTAACAGAGGCTGATTATATTACAAGTACCCATAGAGGCCATGGACATATTCTTGCTAAAGGTGGAAATTTAAAAGAAATGATGGCAGAACTTTATGGAAAAGCAACGGGATATTGCAAAGGAAAAGGCGGATCTATGCATATAGCAGATGCCACAAAGGGGATTTTAGGTGCCAACGGTATTGTAGGTGCTGGACACAATCTCGCTGTTGGGGCAGGGATTACAGCACAATATAACGGAACAGATCAAGTTTGTGTTTGCTTCTTTGGAGATGCTTCCACCAATCAGAGTACCTTTCACGAAGCATTAAATCTTGCAAGTATATGGAAACTTCCTGTGGTTTTTGTGTGTGAAAATAATTTATATGGTATTTCCATGAGTCAGTCTAGGCATCAAGCGATACAAGATGTATCCGATAGAGCAGTTGCCTATAACATGCCTGGAGTAACTGTCGATGGCAACGATGTATTTGCTGTTTATGAAGCAGCAAATGAAGCCATCAAAAGAGCTAGAAACGGTCAGGGACCTACTTTAGTAGAATGTAAAACCTATAGACACAGAGGTCATTTTGAAGGAGATCCTACCTCCTATCGGTCTTCTGAAGAATTAGCAGAATGGTTACAAAAGGACCCATTGGAGAGATTAGAAAAACATATGTTGGCCAATAAAGTAATCACGCCTGAGGCGTTAGAAGGATTAAACAAGGATGTGAATCAGCAGATAGCAGAGGCTGTAGAGTTTGCAGGCAACAGTCCATATCCTGCGCTAGAATCAGCGGTTGAGGATATTTATACAGATATCGTAGAGGAGGTTCGAGTTAGATGAGAAATATGACCTATGGTGAAGCAATAAGAGAAGGTATGAGGATCAAAATGAAAGAAGATCCAAAGGTATTTATTATGGGGGAAGACGTTGGTGCCTTTGGTGGATGCTTTGGTGTAACGGCTGGACTTTTTGAAGAGTTTGGAGAAAAAAGAGTAAAGGATACCCCGATATCAGAAGGTGTTATTATTGGTGGAGCTGTTGGTGCGGCAGCAACTGGACTTAGACCTATAGCCGAATTAATGTTTATTGACTTTTTAACGGTAGGGATGGATCAGATTGTAAATCAAGCAGCAAAAATGAGGTATATGTTTGGTGGAAAGATTACTGTGCCTATGGTTGTTAGACTGCCTGCTGGTGGTGGCGTTCAAGCAGCAGCCCAACATTCACAATCCCTTGAAGCATGGTTGACCCATGTGCCTGGATTAAAGGTAGTATATCCATCTACCCCACAGGATGCATTAGGGCTTATGCTAACTGCTATCGAAGATGATAATCCAGTGATGTATATAGAGCATAAGGCAATGTATGCTATGAAGGGTAATGTGGAGGATCAGGTGGCACCGATTCCTTTTGGAGTTGCTGATATAAAAAGAGAAGGTGAAGATGTCACAATAATTGCCTATGGGAAGATGCTCCATGAGGCTTTAAAAGCAGCGGAAGAGCTTGCCAAAGAAGGAATCGAAGTTGAAGTAATCGATCCAAGAACATTATATCCATTAGATCAAGAAACAATATTAAAATCCGTTGAAAAGACAAATAGAGTAGTTGTTGCTACAGAAGAAAACAAAAGAGGTGGCTATGGCGGGGAAATTGCAGCACTTATTGCTGAAAAAGCCTTTGATCATTTAGATGCTCCTATTGTCAGAGTAGGTGCATTAGATACCCCTATACCATTTACAGCTTGTCTTGAGAATTATGTACTTCCAAATTCTGTCGACATCATAAGAGCAGTAAAAAGCACTGTACATAGTGCTGTCTAAATCAATAGGGGGTAACTTATGTTACCCCCCTTTAAAAGGGTGGTAGGATATGTCGAGTATAGGGATCATTGCCAATCCTGTATCAGGTAAAGATATAAGAAGACTTGTTTCCCACGCAACTGTTGTGGATAACCATGAAAAAGTAAATATTGTTGAGCGAATTCTACTGGGGGCGCAGCAATGCGGTGTAAAAAACATCTATATTATGCCGGACTCCTTTAATATAGGTTATAAGGCAATAGACAACTTATCCTATTCAAGAGAACTGACCAGTAGCGTAGAAGTTTTATGTATGAAACTTAGTGCCAATGCAACAGATACTACATGTGCCGCAAAGATGATGGAAGATATGAAGATAGGTTGCCTGATTGTACTAGGTGGGGATGGCACCAATAGGGCAGCAGCGAAGGTGATAAAAGATACGCCACTGATCAGTATATCGACAGGCACCAATAATGTTTACCCTGAAATGATAGAGGGTACTGTAGCTGGAATAGCTGCAGCAGTAGCTGCTTCTGGAAAGTATGCTAAGGATAGCATATGTAAAAGAGATAAAAAAATTGAAATCTATAAAAACCAAGAATTAATAGATATTGCATTGGTGGATGCAGTACTATCAAAAAGTTTATTTGTTGGCTCCAAAGCAATTTGGGACATGGAGGATATGATAGAAATAATCGTATCGAAAGCGCATCCTGCGTCTATAGGTTTTTCCTCCATTGTGGGGTGTAAAAAAATCATAAGAGATGAAGATGATTTTGGTGCTTCTGTTAATTTAACAGAAGATAGATATAATATTCTTGCACCGATGGCGGCAGGGCTAGTAAAAAAAGTCTGCATGGGTGAACCGAAAATTTTAAAACTCAATAGAGTATACGTGTATGAAACAAAGTGTAATGGTATGATTGCGGTTGACGGTGAAAGAGAGATTCCCTTTAGAGAAAATGAAAAGATAACCTTTAAAATAACGAGGAATGGACCTCTTCGTGTAAATATAAAAAAGGCATTAGAAGATGCGCAGAAAGATGGTTTTTTTCTTAGATGACAATAAAAATGAAATTTTGTAAATAGAGGACTACAGTATAGAGGAGGATTAAACATGGCGAAAGTAGTAACAATGCCAAAACTGGGACTAACAATGACAGAAGGTAAATTGACAAAATGGTATAAAGCAGAGGGAGAAGAAATTCAAGCAGGAGAAGTATTTTTTGATGTTACCACCGACAAGCTTACTAACGAAGTAGAAGCCACAGAAAGCGGAATTGTGAGAAAACTACTGGTGAAGGAGGAAGATGTTGTAGAATGCTTAAAGCCAGTGGCTATCATTGCTGCTGTGGATGAAGATATATCTTCTTTAGTGACAGCGTCAGGAGGTACAAGGGATGAAGCAATTGACGTACAAATCAGTAATGAAAATATTGAAAAGGCTTCAGTTGATAAGGCAAAAGAGAGAAGACGAATAAAAGCTTCTCCAATAGCAAAAAAGTTAGCTGAGGAAAAAAATCTTGATCTTGAGCTTGTAACAGGAACAGGTCCTAATGGAAGAATCACATTGGAAGATGTAGAAAATTATATAAATAATCATGCAAAAAAGGTAAAAGCTTCTCCAATGGCTGAAAAAACCGCAGGTGCTTTTGGTATAGATTTATGTGAGATTAAAAAGGATTCAAGAATTATGAAGGAAGATGTGTATAATTATCTAAGGGATAAGGCACAGGTCCAAGGAAATCTGATAGAAACAAGAATCCCAATGAACCAGATGAGACAAATTATTGCCAATAGGATGTCTGAAAGTTGGAAGGTATCACCGGCTGTAACCTTTGACATAAAAGTAGATGTTACCAGGTTAAAAGAAATTAGAAATTGGTTGAAGAGTACCTGTAAGGTTACATTTACAGACCTATTGGTTAAAATTATTGCAACAACTCTGTTGGAATTTCCATACTTAAACAGCAGAATCGAAAATGATGAGATTATTACACGCAATTATGCTAATATTGGTGTTGCTGTTGCTTTAGAAGGTGGTCTTGTTGTACCCGTCGTTAAATATGCCAATGAAAAAGGGCTAAGGCAGATTTCAGGTGAAGTAAAAGAATTGGCGGAAAAAGCAAGGAATAATGCGTTAAACCAGGAAGATATGACAGAAGGAACTTTTACGATTACCAACCTTGGGATGTACGGTATAGAGTCCTTTTCCCCAATTATTAATCAGCCGGAGGTAGCTATTTTAGGTGTCAATACCATCACCGAAACATCTGTTGTGGTCAATGGGGAGATTGTGATTAAACCATTGATGAACTTAAGTCTTACGGCAGACCACAGAGTAGTAGATGGAGCGATAGCTGCACAATTTTTAGCAAAGGTAAAAGAATATATTGAGAAGCCAGAGATGTTATTACTATAGAAAATTTTATAGGGGGTTAAAAAATGAAAGTTGTTGTCATTGGAGGAGGACCTGGAGGATATGTAGCAGCCATCAGGGCGGCACAGCTAGGGGCAGAAGTTACACTTGTAGAGAAGAAATACATAGGGGGAACCTGTTTAAATGTTGGTTGTATCCCTACAAAGGTGCTGCTTCACACTGCTGAATTATATACTACTTTAGAAAAAGAATCGAAGAAACTAGGGATACAAATTGAAAAACTTGATATTGATTGGAAAAAACTTCAACAGAGAAAAAAGACAGTAGTGAGTCAATTAATCGGTGGAATAAATATGCTTTTAAAATCCAATAAGGTTAAGGTGATAATGGGTGAAGCATCTTTTTTAAATGAGAATCAGTTAGAGGTTCAACTGGAGGAAGGAAAGAAAGCAGCAGTAGATTTTGATTATGCAATTATTGCTACAGGTTCAAAGCCCTTGATCCTTCCAATACCAGGAGCTGACTTAGAAGGGGTGATTACAAGTGATGAAGCCCTTTCTTTAGAAGAGATCCCTAAGAGTATGCTGGTGATAGGCGGCGGTGTTATAGGAAGCGAATTTGCCAGCATTTATAGCAGTATGGGAACAAAGGTAACAATCGTTGAGGCTCTTCCAAATATTGTAGCTGCAATGGATCAGGAGGTCACTGATTATCTTGTGAAAGCATTGAAAAAAGCTAGAGTGGATATTCATACAGATACAAAAGTAGAAGGGATTGAAAAAACTAAAACAGGTCTAAGGGTGAAGACAGTATCTAAAGAAGGAAGCAAATCCTTTGAAGTAGAAAAAGTTCTTTTATCTATAGGAAGAAAGCCTGTGACTGAAAACATGGGGTTAGAAAAAATTGGCGTGAAATTAAATAAAGACAAAATCATTACAAACAAAAAATTTCAAACAAACATCAATAATATTTATGGGATTGGAGATTGCAGAGGAGAAATCATGCTGGCACATGTGGCTTCAGCAGAAGGAATCGTTGCTGTTGAAGGCATTATGGGAAAAACTTCGAAAATTGATTTTAAAACAATTCCTTATGCAGTATATACCAAACCAGAATTAGCAGCGGTGGGTATGACAGAAAAGCAGGCGAAGGAGAAGGGATATGAAACCAAAACAGGAAAATTCCCTTTATATGCTAATGGTAAGTCTTTAATTATGGGGGAAGCTAATGGCTTGGTAAAATATGTCGTAGATGCAAAAACGGAAGAGATTTTAGGGCTTCATATGGCAGGACCGAGGGCAACAGAATTGATTGTGGAAGGCGCACTTGCACTAAGACTAGAAGCCACTATTGAAGAAATAGCAACAACAATACATGCACACCCTACAGTAGGAGAATCCCTTCATGAAGCAGTTCACGCTGTTCATAATATGGCCATTCATTTACCTAAGTAAAACTGTATTAAAACCTACACAGCCCATAGTGCCATACTATGGGCTTAAATTATTTTAAGTAAAATGATAGGCAGGATATTCAGTGTAAATGGAGAATAATTACAAATAAAGTTTCGTATTATTGTTATAAAAAAACAATTATTTCAGGGGGGTTCAGCATGACATATAAGTTTGCTGATTTTGTTGATATTTCTAAAATCCAGGAACTGACAAATCTTTTTTACAAAGCGACGGGTATTCTTACTGGGATTCTTGACCTAGAAGGAAATATTTTAACCGCTTCGGGCTGGAATGAGATTTGTACGAAATTTCATCGGACCAATTCAAAGGCAAGAGATAAATGTATTGAGAGCGATACCTATATTCATAAAGTATTAGTGGAGAATAAAAATTATAAAATTTATCAATGTCAAAACGGACTAATTGATGCGGTAGCCCCTGTAATTGTGCAAGAAGAACATATTGCAAACGTATTCACTGGCCAACTCTTATTAGGTAAGCCGGATTTAGATTTCTTTATTAAACAAGCTAGAGAATTTGGATTCGATGAATCTGAGTATGTAAGAGCACTATTAGAAATTCCAATCATTGAAGAAAAAAGATTGAAGCATATTATGGCTTATCTTTGCTGTTTTGCAGAAATACTAGGGGAAATGGGGATGAAGGAACTGAAAATTCTGGAATCACAAGCAGAAATTCATACGGCAAATGAAGACTTAGAGAATTCTCAGAAAATACTAATAGCTACCCTAGAAGAATTGAGGGATCAATATGATAAATTGCAGGAAAAGGAAAATTTCGCAAGAGAAAGTGAAAAGCGTTGGAAATATGCTATTGAAGGAACTGGTCTGATCGTTTGGGACTGGAATATAAACCATAACGAAGTTTACTTTTCAAAAGCTTATAAAAGTTTGCTGGGATTTGAAGCAAATGAGTTTATTGGGGATACCAAAGAATATATAAATAGAATTCATCCAGAGGATCGTAAAGATGTTTTGAGGGAAATGAGAAAATATTTAGATGGAGATATCCTGTTTTATCACAGTGGGTACCGTATAAAAGATAAAGAAGGTAATTACAAATGGATTGTCTCAAAGGGACGGGTTATGGAAAGAGACCAAGAAAATAAACCTACAAGAATGGTGGGTACTCTTACAGATGTTACGATGCGTTTTCAAAAATCTCAAAAGATACCTAAATAAGAATTTGTTTTAATAGACAAATCTGTAGGTAGTTAATTTAAAAGTCAGCGTATCTTTGCTTTTTAAAAGATACGCTGACTTTTTCTCAATACATATGTACTGAAGTAAAAATTCAGTTATAAACCATAGGGGCTTACACCTATATAATGATATTAATGACAATAGCATCAAGGGATTTTCATCTTTTTGATAGTATGTAAAAAATAACATTTGATAAGATAAATAAAAGACTCGATAGTTTTACAAAAAATACTTGGTAATCTCTTTATAAAGCTATCTGTAGTTAGTAAATTGCAGGTTCATAGGTAAATCAGCATTTTTCAAAGCTTGAATTACAGCTTGAAGATCGTCTCTGTTTTTGCCAGATACTCGAACAACATCTCCTTGAACAGATGCTTGTACCTTTACTTTTAAGCCTTTAATCAATGTAGTGATCTTTTTAGCCTCTTCTTGACTAATTCCCTGCTTAATTTTGATTACTTGCTTCATTCTTCCACCTAAAGAACTTTCAGGCTTCTTGTAATCTAAAGCTTTAAGGGATACATTTCTTTTAGCAAGTTTACTTTGAAAGATATCTACTACGTTTCTAAGTTTAAAGTCATCAGATGTAACAATAACAACTTCATCATCATTTTTTTCAACAGTAGTATTACTTCCTTTAAAGTCAAATCTTTGAGCAATTTCCTTTTCTGTCTGGGTGAGGGCATTTGTAACTTCTTGCATATCAACCTCAGAGACAATATCAAAAGAACTATCTTTTGCTGCCATAGTTATCACTCCATTTCAACATCTTTTACCAATATTATAGCCATATTACCATAAAAAAACAAGTGTAAGCTTTAGCGAAAGCCCTATTGAAGCAAAGTTAAGGGGAGAATTAGCAGCTAAAATATAAAAATTAGCTTTATTTTTTAAAAAAGTATACATATTGTTCAAAAAAAAAGAAAAAAATATCTAAGAAAATATAGGCAGTAACACAGTAATTGATCAACGAAAGGATATAATCTAAAAGTTTTGTAAAACTTTAAAAGGTCAAGACGATTGAAGTCTTTTTTTTTATGAATAGAAATGAAGCCTTCTCACAAAATAACTATAAATAGAAAAAATATTAAAGAATGGAGTGATTATCATAAAAGCTATTATAATGGCAGGCGGAAAAGGAACGAGACTTAAGCCTCTTACGTGTAGTATGCCAAAGCCAATGGTTCCTATTTTAAATAAACCTACCATGGAGTATACGATTCAATTGCTCAAACAGCATGAAATAAAAGATATTGCCGTGACGATTGCCCATCTCCCCACAGTTATAACCGATTACTTTGCTACAGGAAAAAAATGGGGTGTTAACCTAGAATACTTCATTGAAGATGTTCCATTAGGAACGGGTGGCAGTGTAAAAAATGCTGAAAACTTTATTGACGATACCTTTATTGTATTGAGTGGTGATTCATTAACAGATATAAACATTGAAAAAGCCTTAGCTTTTCATAAAAGCAGGCAATCTAAGGCAACTTTAATTTTAAAAAATGAGCCTGTACCCATAGAATATGGTGTTGTTATTACAAATGCTGATGGAAAAGTTACTAGATTTCTTGAGAAGCCTAGTTGGGGAGAAGTTTTTAGTAATACGATTAATACGGGGATGTATATTTTAGAACCTGAAGTGCTTCAATATTATCAAAAAGGTGAAAACTTTGATTTTAGTAAGGATCTTTTCCCAAAATTACTGGCGGATGAGATACCTATGTATGGGTATATTACTGAAGATTATTGGTCGGATGTAGGGGCATTAAACTCTTATACGCAGACTCATTTCGATATATTAGAGGGCAAGGTAAATATTGAAATAGACGGTCATCAAATAGAGGATGGCATATGGATTGGTGAAGGAACACAGCTAAGCAGCCAAGTAATCTTAAATTCGCCAGTATACATAGGGAAAAACTGTATTCTACAAGAAGGAAGTAAGTTAGATGCCTATACTGTTATAGGGGATTATTCTACCATCAGTAAAGATGTATCTATAAAGAGAAGTATTATTTGGAGCCATTCTAAGATAGGAAAAGATACCCACTGTAGAGGTGCTGTTATATGCAATAATGTTGAAACAAAAAAAAATGTAGAAATCTATGAGAATGCTGTTATTGGCGAAGGAAGTCAGTTAGCAGAGGGCGTAATTGTCAAACCTGATATTAAGCTTTGGCCCCATAAAAAAATTGATGAGAACACCATCGTCAATCAAAATTTGGTGTGGGGAACAAAGGCTTCTAAAACCATTTTTGGTTACAAAGATGTTTCAGGACAAATTAATATTGAAATAAGTCCGGAGTTTGCTTCAAGACTAGGTACCGCCTTTGCTTCTTCTTTGAAGGAGGAAAGTACAATCATCATAAGCAGTGATTCCTTCCATGCAAGCCATCTTATTAAGAATGCTTTAATGACGGGCATAGCTTCGACCGGGGCGGGGGTTATGGATATAGGCAGTGTCGTTATGCCAGCAAACCGTTTTGCAGTTAGACATTTTAAAGGCAATGGCGGGGTTCATGTAAGGATGGATTATACAGATCATAATTTAGTACATATTGAACTGGTAGATAAAAACGGTGCTAATATTCAAAGAGCAGCAGAAAGAGAAATAGAGAATCTGTTTAATCGAGAAGATTTTAAGCGATGTAATGCAGATCAAATTAAGTCAGTAATTCATATAGAAAATTTCAAAGATTTTTATATAAGCAATGGCATGAAGTTGCTAAAAAATATTTCTGATTTAAAAAGAAAAGCCCCCACAATACTCATAAGCTGTAAATCTGAGGCAATACAACAATTGACATCAGAATTTTTAAGAAGTATAGGCTGTGGTGTACAGGAAGACTACAGAATAAAAGGATTTGCAAAAGCAAAGGATTATTTGATGGATATGAAACAGCAAGTGGTGATGGGAAATGTAGATTTAGGGGCAATGATTACCGAAGATGGAGAAAAACTTATCTTAATAGATAAGCAGGGAAGAGTGATTCAACAGGAAAAGTATGATGCTCTGACGGCAATGATGCTACTGAAGGAAGGAAATAAAAATAAGCTTATTTTGCCCTACACTTCTCCCTATATGATTGAAAAAATGGCCAAAGATCATAATGTAGAAGTGATGCGTGTAAAGTCTAACCCAGCAAGTATTATGAATGCTATGTTAAGTACTGAAGAGCAGGGAATATCCCAATATATATTAAGTTACAATGCTACTTGGGCTATAGGTATGATTCTAGATTTTTTAGTGGAAAGAAATATGGTTTTAGAAGACTTAGTAAATGAGATGCCTGATCTATACTATATCAAGGAAAAAATTCCTTGTGATTGGCAGGACAAGGGTAGAGTAATTCGTCAATTGGTGGAGGACAACGAAAGTCAAAATATCGAATTGTTTGAGGGAGTAAAAATAAAGGATGAAAGAGGTTGGGCATTGATTTTGCCAGATAGTGAAAAACCACTATTTAATATTTATACTGAAGGATTTTCTGAAGAATATGCACAAGAACTTTCCCTATTCTTTCGCGAAAAAGTGAAGGAATTATTGAAAAATCAAGGGCAATAATGCCTTTGATTTTCTTGAAAACAAAGGAGATGAAATACATATGTTTCTTAACACAAATAATGGAAAAAGTGAGGATCATAAAAATATATATCTAAAGGATATATTATTAACTCCAGAGGAACTAGAGAAGCATGCAAAAAAGATTGCCAAAAACCATACTGTATTTCATGAAAGTAGATCCTTAAAACATTTGGTGAAGAGATTAGATGAAAACTTTGAGCAAATTACCTTTATATATAAGAGTTTTAATGAGGCCTTAAAACATAAACAAGATTTATCTCCTGCTTCTGAGTGGCTTCTTGATAACTTTTATAAAGTGGAGGAACAAGTAAAAGAAGTAAGACAAAACCTACATAAAGAAAAATTCTTAAAACTTGATACACTGAATAATGGTTTTCTAAAGGGATTTCCAAGAACCTATGCTATTGCTCTAGAATTCGTTGCTCACACGGAAGGAAAATTAGAGGAAAAACTGTTAATGAATTATATTGAGTCTTATCAATCTCAAAGGGTTTTGAAAATCGCTGAGATTTGGTCTCTATCCCTAATGACTCGATGTGCTTTGATCGAAAATATTAGAAGGATTTCTGAAAAAATCTATCATAATCATATAGAATGGGAAAAAGCTGAAAAGGTTGTAGGGTTATCGGAAAAAGAAATTTTACTTGCAGTGAAGGAAAATATTGAGATAGATGGCAGAGGCAATGCTTCTTATGTGGAGCATTTGTTAAGGGTTTTAAGAAGAGAAGGTGTGGAGACGGGGGAAATCATCACCTATCTTGAAAAGAAATTAAAAGATTATAATACCTCTATAAAGGGATTAATTGAAGAAGAACATAGAGAACAGGCAGCAAAAAAAATAGCCATAGGAAACTCTATTACCAGTTTAAATGTTGTTGCTACAATAGACTGGAATGATATTTTTGAAAGTTTGAGTGTGGTAGAAGAAGTTTTAAAGGATGATCCTGCTGGCGTTTATCCTAAATTAGACTTTGATTCTCGAGACTATTATAGGAGTCATGTTGAAAAAATAGCTAAAAAACTAAAGGAACCAGAAACTAGAGTAGCAAGAAAGGCTGTGGAATGTAGTGAAGATGCCAGTCAAACTTATGATGGGGATAAAAGAAAGCATGTAGGATTTTATCTGTTGGATGAGGGAAGAAAAACACTATTTGAGAGTTTAGGTCATGCAGCAGAAAAGGACACTTTCAAAAATAAACCGCTATCCACCTACTTGTTACCTATATCCCTTATTACCGCCTGTATTCTTTTGGCAGCTATTGCCTATAGCTTACGGTTTAGCACAAATGTAGGGGTGCTAATTTTAGCAGGGTTGGTTGTTCTTATTCCCGCCAGCGATATTGCTGTTACCTTCACAAACTGGCTTTTAACACATATGTTTCCTCCTACTCTTCTACCTAGGATTGAGTACAGAGAGGGAATGACAAGTGAGGTTGCCACGCTTGTGGTAGTTCCAACCCTGCTTCCTAATAAAGAAAGAGTAAAGGAAATCATGAGCCAGTTAGAGGTATTTTATCTTGCTAACAAAGAAGATCATCTCTACTTTGCTTTGGCGGGAGATTATAAAGATACCGACCGAATGGAGTTACCAGAGGATCAAGGAATCATTGACGCAGGAATAGCAGCAGCTGAGAAGTTAAATAAAAAGTATGGAAAAGATATTTTTTATTTCTTTCATAGAAAAAGAGAATTTTGTGAGAAACAAAAGAAATGGATGGGATGGGAAAGGAAAAGAGGTGCTCTTGTTGAACTGAATGAACTAATAAAAGGTTCGAAGGAGACATCCTATAAGATTATATCAGGAAATACCGCAAACTTAAGGGAAATCAAATATGTCATTACCATTGATGCAGACACACAGTTGCCTATAGATGCGGCAAAAAAACTGATTGGTATAGCTAGCCATCCATTACACAAACCCATTGTTGATGAAGAAAAAGGAATTGTTGTTGAGGGCTATGGTCTCATACAGCCTAGAATTGGTGTAAATATAGAAAGTACAAACACCTCTTTTTTTACCAAGGTATTTGCAGGGCAAGGAGGAATAGATGCTTACACTGTGGCTAATTCAGATGTTTATCAGGATTTATTTGGAAGAGGAATTTTTACAGGGAAGGGCATCTATCATATAGATACTTTTACTAGCGTTTTAGAGGAAGCTATTCCAGATCATACCGTATTGAGCCATGACTTATTAGAGGGTAGTTACGTAAGGACTGGCTTAGCCACTGATTTTGAATTGATTGACAATTATCCCTCTAAGTATAGTGCTTATATTATGAGATTACACCGATGGGTACGAGGAGACTGGCAGCTTATAAGATGGTTATTCCCCACAGTCAAAAACAGAAGAGGAGAAACTGTAAAAAACCCTCTTAGCCCTTTATCTAAATGGCAAATTGTAGATAACCTGAGAAGAAGTCTTGTGCCTATAGCTTTGCTGTTTTTATTGGCTTTAGGTATGATGGTATTTCCAGGAGCAGCAATTTTTTGGATAGGCATTGGACTGCTTACGATTGCCTTTCCCTTATTAATTAGTCTTTACAACTATCTAAGAGAACAGCATTATAAAGCCATCAACGAAAGGTTAAATGCTGACTTAATTGTGGGATTAAAAGCCAGTCTGTATCAAGCGCTATTAACATTGATTTTTTTGCCTTATCAGGCATATATGATGGGGGATGCTATTGTTCGTACCCTGTATCGTGTTTATATTTCAAAGGAAAATTTATTGGAATGGGTTACTGCAGCTGATGTGGAAAAAAATTTAAAAAATGATCAAAAAAGTTCTATAAAAAGGATGCAAAGCTCTATTCTTATTGCAGGAATAGTTTTCCTTGGGACTTTGTATGCCAATCCTTATTATTTAGTGTATGCTATTCCCCTAGGTATTTTATGGATTGCGGCACCATTTATTGCTTTTGAGATTAGCAAAGAAATAGAGAAAGAGGAAGAAAAATTAGAAGAAAAGGAAGTCCAACAATTACGCAGAATTGCAAGAAAAACCTGGGCGTATTATGAAGATTTTGCAGGAGAAGAAAATAATTATCTTCCACCAGACAATTACCAGGTTTTTCCTCCAAATGAACTGGCCTATAGGACTTCTCCAACAAACATTGGTTTTCTCTTAATGTCGATTCTGTCTGCAAGAGATTTTGGTTATTTATCTACAGGAGACATGATTGATCGTATTGATAAGACCATGACAACGATAGAGAGAATGGACACCTGGAAAGGTCATCTTTATAATTGGTATGATACAAGAACCCTAGAGGTTTTAAGACCCTATTATATATCTACTGTAGATAGCGGCAACTTCATCAGCTATTTAATTACAGTAAAGGAGGGGCTAAAGGAGTACTTAGAAAAACCTCTTATAGATAAAAAAATCCTACAGGGTTTAGTAGATACCCTGCTGTTGGTAGAAAGTACAGATAGGTATTCCCTAAAAGAACTATTAAAAAGCGAAACTGTAGACTTAAATGAATTTATAGAGAAGATTGAAATGCTTCATGCAACCCAAGAAATAGGAGAGTCCGGTTGGAAACGAAGATTTGATGATACGGTAAATAGTTTTAGAAAAGAGTTAAAAATCTTTTTTCCTTCAAAAGACATGTTAAGCAGTCGACGAAAACTATCAAATCTAGGGGACCTGTCTTTGCTGGAGTTAAGGGAAACCTATGCAAATATACTTTCTAAAACAAAGAATAAGAAAGAAGATGAACTTGCTAAGGAACTGCTGGAAAAAGTACGTCATATAGAGAGTGCCATTAATAAAGTAAATGGTTTGATAAAAAGAATGACAGATGTAATAGATGCAGCAGAGTTTGTACATTTATATGATCCTAAAAGACATCTGTTTTCTATTGGATACAGTGTTGATGAAGAGAGACTTACCAACGCTTATTATGACCTATTGGCTTCGGAAGTAAGAACAACCAGTTACTTAGCGATAGCTAGAAAAGAAGTGCCTAAAAAACACTGGTTTAAGCTTGGAAGGGCTATGTCTATCATTGAGGGACACAGAGGTCTGGTGTCTTGGACAGGAACAATGTTTGAGTATTTTATGCCCTACTTGGTAATGAAAAACTATGAAAACACATTGATCGAGGAGAGCTATGCCACTGCTGTAAAAGCACAAAAACTCTACTGTCAACAAAGAAAAGTTCCTTGGGGTATCTCTGAATCTGGATATTATGCCTTTGACATGGCCCTAAACTATCAGTATAAAGCCTTCGGTATACCAGATTTAGGTCTAAAGAGGGGATTAGCAAAGGATATGGTAATCTCGCCGTACTCTACTTTTCTAGCCCTGCCCTTTGCACCGAAGGAGGCTATGGAGAATATTCACGAATTAATCAAAGAAGATTTAGAGGCAGAGTATGGTTTCTATGAGGCAAAGGATTATACACCAAGGAAAGTAACAGAAAGTAAAAATGGCGAGGTTGTAAAAAGCTTTATGGCCCATCACCAAGGTATGATTTTTGCCTCCTTAGACAACTTTTTAAATAACAATATTATGCAGGAAAGATTTCATCGAGATCCTGTTGTTCGAGCAGGAGAAATACTGTTACAGGAACGTATTCCATTGAGAATGATCATTACGAAACAATATAAAGAATCGGTGGAGCCTTTAAAGAAAGAAGAGAGAAGCTACGAAAGAATGGTGGCTACCTATAGTATGCCAGAAAACACCTTACCTAAATGTCATCTCCTATCCAATGGCAGGTATTCGGTGATGCTTACCAATATTGGAACTGGTTACAGCAAAATGGAAAAGTTACAGGTCACCAGATGGAGGGAAGATGCAATCCATGGAAAGGATGGCACACATATTTTTATTCACAACCTTAATAGTAATAAGCTATGGACAACATCCAAGGAGCCTATTGTCTCAGAGCCAGACGAGTATAAGGTGAAGTTTCTTCAAGACAAGGTATCCTTCCTTCGCACTGATGAAGGTATAGACACCCATACAGAAGTTGTTGTATCTCCAGAGGATGATGTAGAGATCAGAAAAGTTACATTGACCAACCATGGAAATGAAACAACCAACATAGAGGTCACTAGTTATTTTGAAACAGTCTTGACATACCAGGCAGCGGACGTTGCTCACCCTGCCTTCAGTAATCTTTTTGTGAGAACAGAGGTATTACCTGAGTATGATGGATTGATCGCCTCTAGAAGACCAAGGGAACATGGTCAGGAAACCAAATGGATTTTCCATGCTGTCACTGTAGACGGCGAAACTATGGGGGGACTTGAATATGAAACCAACAGGGGGGCTTTTATAGGTAGAGGCAGGAATATCACCAATGCTATTGGGCTGAAACAACCGCTAAGCGGCACAGCAGGGATTGTTCTTGATCCCATCATGAGTTTAAGAAAAACCGTAAAAGTGCCAGCAGGTAAATCTGTTACTATCTCCTTTATTACAGGTATTCACAATACTAAGGAGGAAGTCATCAAACTAGTAAAAAAGTACAGAGATTATGCCGCTTTGCAACGTTCTTTCCAATTGGCGATTACTAGAAGTCAAGTAGAAGCCAGCTACTTAAACTTAAAATCAGCGGAGATGAAGCTTTATCAAGAAATGATTTCCTCCATTATTTACTTGAGTCCTATAAGAAGAAAGTACGAGAATGTACTAAAGGAGAATACCAAAGCTCAGTCTAGCCTTTGGGCTTATGGTATATCAGGGGATTTACCTATTGTGTTAGCAACAATTAAAAGTGCAGAGGATATTGATACCATCAACCAGCTGCTAAAAGCACACGAATATTGGAGAGTGAAGGGTTTAAGTGTGGATCTTGTTATATTAAATGAAGATGAGAGTAATTATCTACAACCGTTACAACAGCTAATTCACGATAGGGTTTTTGCAAGTCAGGGGAGATACTTATTGGATCAACCAGGAGGTATTTTTATCCGTAGTGCCGATGTGATACCTCAAGAGGATCAGGTCCTCTTGTATGCTGTAGCTAGAATCGTTATCAAGGCAGAAGCTGGTTTTCTCCAAAATCAATTAGAATTTCTGCAAGAAGATGCTGTAGAAAAGGTGAAAGTTTTTACTAAAGAAAAACAGCAATATTTAAGTAAAGACGAAATCTTAGATTTAGATTACTACAATGGCTACGGAGGATTTAGCAAGGATGGAAGGCAGTATATTATTAGGCTGAAGGAAAACCTCTATACGCCTGCTCCTTGGATTAATGTTGTAGCCAACAAAGATTTTGGTTTTACTGTTTCAGAAAGAGGCTCTAGTTTTACCTGGGGAGAAAACAGTAGAGAAAATAAGCTAACTCCTTGGTCCAATGATCCTGTTTCTGATCCCTCTGGAGAGATTGTCTACCTAAGAGATGAGGAAACTGGGGAAGTCTGGTCCATCACTGCTTCTCCTATCAGGGAAAAGGAGAGCTATACAATTGCCCATGGATTAGGTTACTCAACCTTCCAACATCATAGCCAAGGGATCTTACAAGAACTGACGATGTTTGTTCCCAAGGAGGATACTGTAAAAATAAACCTAATAAAATTAAAA
Source organism: Clostridium aceticum (assembly GCF_001042715.1). Classification (NCBI taxonomy): domain Bacteria; kingdom Bacillati; phylum Bacillota; class Clostridia; order Peptostreptococcales; family Natronincolaceae; genus Andreesenella; species Andreesenella acetica. The sequence goes on from NZ_CP009687.1 coordinate 545,480, forward strand.
AATAACAGTAATACCAACAGAAAATTGACACTAACCTACTATTTAAGACCAGTGATGGGGGTCAGTGATCAAGTGACGCAGCAGCATATCGTGACACAAAAAGATGAAAACACAGATACAGTGCTTATAAGAAATCCATATAATTCTGACTTCCCAGGTAGAATAGCTTTTGCAACTGTTTCAGAGAAGATAGGCTCTTATACCTGTGACCGACAAGAATTTATAGGTTTCGAAGGAAGTTTAAGTGACCCTGCTGCATTGAAAAGAGAAGGATTTTCTAATAAAGCAGGGGCAGGATATGATCCTTGTGTGGCTCTCCAAGTAATAGTAAACCTTCAGGCAAACGCAGAAAGAGAAATAGTATGCTTGTTTGGTCAAAGTGAAAATATCGAAGAAATCAATAGAATGGTCAATCAATATAAAAATATCAACAACAGCAAAAATGCTTTGGAGGAAGTAAAAAACTATTGGTTGGAGTTGGTGGATACAATTCAAGTAAAAACCCCAGATCTATCCATGAATCTGATGTTAAATCAATGGCTTCTATATCAAACCATATCCTGTAGAATATGGGCAAGATCTGCTTTTTATCAGTCAGGAGGAGCTTACGGGTTTAGAGATCAGCTTCAAGATGCAATGAATATGGTATATCCTTTAGCGGAAGCTACAAGAGAACAAATTTTATTACATTGTGCCCATCAGTTTGTAGAGGGAGATGTACAACACTGGTGGCATCCAGGTGCAGGGGACAAAGGAATACGAACTCGCTTTTCTGACGATTTATTATGGTTGCCCTTTGCTGTAGTAGAATATCTTCATAATACAGGGGACTACAGTATCTTAGAGGAGGAAGTACAGTTCTTAGAGGAAGAACCTTTAAGAGAGCATGAGGATGAAAGATATGGCATACCGAGAATTTCAGAAGAAAAAGCCTCTGTATATGAACACTGTATTAGAGCTATTGAAAGAGGTTTGCAATTTGGAGAAAATGGCATACCTTTAATGGGTTCTGGTGACTGGAACGATGGTATGAATACAGTTGGCAACAAAGGAAAAGGTGAAAGTGTATGGCTAGGTTGGTTTTTATACACCATCCTAAATGGATTTGCTGAAGTCTGTAATAGGATGCAGGAAGAAGAGCGAAGTAAGAGATATATAGACTTTGCTAAAAAGATTGCAGAAGCTATAGAAAAAAATGCTTGGGACGGAGGATGGTATATCCGAGCCTTTTACGATGATGGAAGTCCATTAGGTTCTTCACAAAACACTGAGTGTAAAATTGATTCTTTGGCTCAGTCCTGGTCCATTATTTCTGAAGGCGGCAGAGAGGACCGAAGCAAGAAGGCTATGGAGGCTGTAGAACAATACTTAGTGAAGAAGGATGAAGGGTTAATCCTTCTCTTTACGCCACCTTTTGATAAAAGTGAACAAAATCCTGGTTACATCAAAGGTTATGTTCCTGGGGTAAGAGAAAATGGTGGTCAGTATACCCATGCAGCCACTTGGGTAATTAAAGCCTTCGCCATGGCAGGAGAAGGTGATAAGGCTTGGGAGCTTTTTAATCTTATTAATCCCATCAATCACACCAGAACCTCTCTTGAGTGTGCCACCTATAAACTAGAGCCCTATGTGATGGCGGCAGACGTATATGCTGTCAGTCCTCATACTGGCAGAGGTGGATGGAGCTGGTATACCGGGGTTTCGGGATGGATGTATAAGGTTGGTGTAGAGTCTATACTAGGTCTTAAAAAGAATGAAGACAAACTATTTATTGATCCATGTATACCGAAGGATTGGCAGCAATATGAGATGAGATATAGGTATAAAAACACCTACTACCATATCACTGTAAAGAATCCTAATGGAACAAATCATCAGGTGAAGGAAATTCAACTGGATGGCATTAAAGTGCAGGAGGAATACATCCTTTTAGTAGACGATCAGAAGGAGCATAAAGTTGAGGTAATGTTATAAATTTCAATGACCACTATCACTATAGTGGTCATTTTTCTAATGGTTCCACAGGAAACATTTGGAGTCTAAATTTTATAGTGCAGTACCATAAAAATATTGCCACGAATTTCTCTAACCAATATAAAGTGTTCAAACATTTTTTTAAGAATCGTAATCATTTCACCTTTTGAAAGTTTTGATTGAATTTCATTTGCAATTTCATAAACATCCACATCCCCTTTGTACCAATTGAAGCTTTGTAATTTATAGGATTGTACATCATTCAGCAAAGCAAGGGGTATGGTTGCAAAAATATTACCACCAGAAACCTCATGGGCTTGCCAGAACTTATTGTGGAGATCAAATACACCACTTGATTTTAAGTCAGAAGTCCGCATCATAGAAAATCTCTCTAAATAATCACCATCATAATAGTTTTTTGTGGTGACAGGTTTATATAAAAAGGTTTCTTCTGCGATTTTTTCCATTTTCATATTTAGATCGCTGACTTGTGATGTACCTTCTTTACGATTTTTCATGCTCAGTAAATGATTTTTGTAAGCGGCAGCAGCTGCTGCTAATTCTTCCAATAAGCCTATATCTGAGTCGGTATATGTATTTTCTTCTAAAGCCTTTGCAATACTTTTGATCTTATAAAGTTCCTTATGCAAATCAGCCACCATCCCTGATAAGAATAAATTCATAGTTCTATTATAGTATAGATTTGAGAATAAAAAAACAAATTCCATAGCATAAATAGACATATTTTTTAAAAATAAGACAATAAAGAGCATTATCACAAAGAAGCAAAAAAGGGATGAATTCATGACACCATGAATTCATCCCTAAATTATAACGGAATTTTATTTTAATTGGTTTAGATAAGTTCTTAACTCATCGGAAACAGGTATAGATTGAGCTATATTGTCCATATGATGAGCAAGACCTGAAGAACTTTTTATGTAGAAGCTAACCAAGATAGTTTCACTTACGCTTGAATCCTCTAAGTAATTGCTGAGGGTTAATAGTTCTTCTATCACTTGAGGATCTCTTATTTCTACATTTTTAGGAGATTCCCCTGTTTTTTGTAGAAGGACATATTCTATATCCTCTGGCAACAGCAGGATACTTTCATAGAAACCTTCCTCTTTTAACCACTGGATCACAGAAGTATAACTATTTCTAATGGCATAATCCATACGCTTTTCGTTGTTGTCAGTGATAATAATTCTTGGAGCATTTCTTTCAGAAAAGGTCAACTCCTGGAAGGACAGTTTTTGGATTTCTTCTTGAAGTAGTTCCACAAGCTCCTGCACTTTAGCAGATTCTGCAAGTACAACTGGTCTTTTCGGAGAACGATAGTCTACAATTTCTAGAAGTTTAATATCTTCTGCTTTCTGTGTAATCACAGGAAACCTTCCACGTTTATATTCTTCAGATTCATAAATAGGCTTAAGTAAAGAAGCATATTTTCGTTCATCTACTATATATTGTCGGATCAGATGTTTGCCATTTTTTAAAGTATAAATAATGTACTGGGATCTGCCGGATACAAAAGACGGATTTTCTATCAATGTTTCATGAAGTTTTATAATGTTTTCTATATTTTCTTCAGCATGAAAAAAGTAGTTAGTAATATATGTTAGATCCTCCATAGCAGCTGCTTCGGCCAACTCAGTTAATTCTTCCTCAAAGCGATTCCAAGGGTATAAGCTGTAATGAAAATAAACTTTTTCAACATCTTCGCTGTTGGGTACACGGGCTACATAGCCAGTAACGTCCATTTTCAGTCCAGTAAGTATTACTAATAATAGAACGAGATAGGCTATATAACCCTTATAGGTGGACCAGACTTTAAAGGATTTTTGTATAAGCATCTCAGCAATAAAATAACCTAAAAGAGAACTAAGTGTATATGCAAAAACCATGGTGGAAAAACCGCCTCTTAAGAAGCCTGAAAAGTAACCCCCTCCCAATAATGCACTACAGGTAGCTACTCCGTACTTGAAAATAGGCTGTACTGTCGTAAAAGCTATAACATCACCTGCTACTTCTATATTTCTTATTTTGTATACATAATATGCTACAATAAAAAATAATAGCATCATGATCCCATAGGTTAGTAGAAGTTGCATTGATAGGAAACGTCTAGCACTTAGCAGTACAAACATAGGTAGATTGTCTATTATCGAGGTAGAAACGCCATCATAAATATAACCATGAAGCAATTGCTGTAAATTGTGCCGATAAAGTACATAAACTCCTGCCGGCAACATATGTAGAATATAGGTAAAGGCTATTTGAGCGACGGAGTTTCCCGTAAACATTCCTACAAAAACCGTAATACTAAAAAAGAGGCTATTAAAAAACAAAGTGAGTCCTACCCATTGGAATATATTCATAAGAGAATAATATTCCCCTAAATTGGTGGTGATTTGAAGTATAGTAAGCATAAGGGCAGTCAAAGTTACAGGAATAGCTACCAAGAATAAACCGGCAGCACTATGGCTGAAATACAAGGTTTTTCTATTAAAAGGTAAGCTATGGGCCATAGCAGCAGCATTGGGTTTTTGCATGTATCGGAAAACCAATACTGCCATGAGTACCGGTACGACAAAGATCAAAAAGACCTGTACATTATTTTGATAATAAAAAAGGTTAAGAGCGTTCTCCAGCTGTCTTTTTGTCCATTCATTTTCAACTGCATTTTTCAGCATGATATGTCTTAGGGGCAACATAAAAAATAATAACAGACCATATAAAACGCTCACCCACCAGAAGCGCTTTATGTCACTTAAAATCAAGCCTTTCTTAAATAAGGATGTTTTGGATGTCATAGCCCATTCCTCCTAATTCATAGATAAAAATTTCCTCCAATGTTAATGGTAGGAGGTCAAGGATCACAGGATTTGCCTTTTTCACAATAGAAAGGAGCTTTTCTTTCTCTCCCTTGACAATCAGCAATAAAACGCTGCCGCTTTCAGAGCGATGCAGTATTTCTAACTCTTCTAAAAACTCCTTGGGAACTTCTTCAGAAAAGGCCACTTGTAACTTGTGAATATCTGACTTCATATTATCCAGTTCTCTTTCTACTACGATTTTTCCACGGTGAAGAATACCTACATGGTCGCATACATCTTCCAGCTCCCGTAAGTTATGGGAGGAAACTAGGATGGTTGTTTGATGCTCTGCCACATCCTGAAGCATAAGATTCCATACCTTCTTACGCATAACAGGATCCAGTCCATCTACAGGTTCATCTAAGATCATCACCTTAGGCATGATACATATACCCAGCCAAAAAGCCACTTGTTTTTGCATACCTTTAGATAGCTTTGTAATTCTCTTTTTTACATCGATAGGAAATACTTGTTTTAAAGATAGATAACGTTCTTGATTCCATGTAGGATAGAGATCTGCATAGAGCTTTGCAGTTTCTTCAATCGTGTATTGAGAAAAAAAGTGTAAGTCATCAGGGATATATACCATAGAAGACTTTACTGCTGGATTTTCATAAACGATTTCTCCTCCTATTGTAACGCTGCCGGCATCTTGGCGATAGATGCCGGCAAGATGCTTAATCAAAGTGGTTTTACCAGCACCATTAGGACCCAGCAGACCATAAACGGATGCTTCTTTTACATAGATATTTAGACTATCTAAGGCTTTAAATGTACCAAAAGATTTAGTTAACTCTGTAACTTCAATCATTTAATGAGACCCCCTTCTTCTTATAAATAGTATTAATGCAAGTAATTAGCTGTTCTTTAGACACATTCATGTACATAAGTTCTGCAACGATTTTTTCAAGCTCCTTGATCAACTCCTCCTGCCTAATAGGATTGACAGTATGCTCTAAGGGTGCTACAAAGTTTCCTTTGCCACGAACTGAGTAAATAAATCCCTCTACCTCTAAATCTTTATAAGATTTTTGTATGGTATTGGGATTAATCGTAAGTGATAAGGCCAACTCACGAACTGATGGAATCTTTTCATCAGCTTTTAACACCCCTTGGATAATTAAGAGCTTGATTTTTTCCTTGATTTGCTCATATAAAGGTCTGCGGTCTTTAAAGTCTAACTGGATCATAGGCACCTCCTAACTGTATTAATAAACATAGTACACTTAATACAGTTATATAATATAGCATGAGGAAAATAATGTCAACAAAAAAAGCCTAAATCTTTTAGGCTTTTTGTAAAATTAAAATTCTAAATCCTTATAATCTTTATTTTCTTTTACTATTTTTTGTAAAGCATCCCAAACTTCTTCCTTCTCAAAATCCTTCCTCCAAGCAGCAAATCCTGCCAACTGATACTTTTCAATGAGGGAGGCTTTGAGGGCAAGGGATCTTTGGTCTTCTAACCAAACTTTGTAGGTTTTCTCCTCTTTTTCATATTGGCTATAATATTGTCCAGTGGTAGTATCCCATTGTATAACAGCATTGTTTTCTTCAAGAATAGAAGCTATAGCATTCATTCCATAAGCTCTTGAAGAAACTTTGATGCTTCCCTCCGACTGTTTTTCTTCTTCCCATAGCCTAGTGTAGAAGGGCAAACCTAACAAAATCTTTTCAGGAGGTATATAGTCCAGTGTTGCCTGAATCCCTTTTTCCACCCAACCAATAGATGCTACAGAACCGCTTTTGGGACTAGAACCCCAATGTTCGTCGTAGGTCATAACAGCTACATAATCTACAATTTCCCCAAGTTTCTGCCGATCATATACCTTTGACCAGTTCAAACTGGTGGAGGGTATAGTAATATCAATCGAAACCGTCAAGTTTAATTGATGAAGTTTTTCTGTTAGTATTCTTACAAACTCAGTAAAAGCATCTTGGTCTTCATAGTAGATGTTCTCAAAATCAATGTTAATACCATCTAAGTTATACAGAGAACTATATAATACGATTTGTCGTATAAAGTTATCTTGTGCCTCTATATCTGCTAAAAACTCATTTGTAAGATGAGGATCAAAATCGTTAGTGACTAAACCCCATACCTTATAACCTTTTTCGTGGGCATCCTTTACGTAATCAAGTACTCCGTTGTTTTCTATGGCACCATCATTTTTCGATAGCTTAAACCAAGTAGGGGATACAATATCTAATGCAGAAATCTTCTCTTCTTCTCTTCTATCACGAGTAACTTGATAGACATAATCCCAAACAAGACCAATATTTTCAGTTGGAAGCCACTTTTCTTCTATAGGATGGTAAATAGTAAAAGAATCAATGTGTGTAGGATCAATAACAACTAAATTTCTATCGGCAAAGTACTGAACTTCAAACCCTATAAGTGGAGCTATCGCCTCAATAGGTAAATAATAGATATTCTCAACCTTAGTTAATAAAAAATTTAATAGGAGAGGTTTGTCCTTCATAAACTCATTCAATGTTTCGATTTCATACTTATAGTGGTTTTGAGAAATATTTATAAATGCTCTTCTGCTTTCTTTGTCTACTTCTATAGAGGTATCTAAATAATTTTTTATAAAATCGATATCTAAATATACTGTACCTTTATCAATAAATGTATTTCCTTCAAAAGTTTTATCCGTTATCATAATATTACTGACATATTGTTGTCGAGAATTGTCAGCAAAACTGAAACCAATGCTGTTGGTAAAGTCGTTAATACGCTGAAGAATACTGGGATTATACAAATAAAAAACTGCCGAAAAAGCTACCACCAAGCATAGTAAAAGAGATACTACGTGCATCTTTTTCTTTTTTTGTTTTCTTACTGCTGCTCTCAAAACCTCATCCCCCTAAATTTTTTATTTTATCTTCATTATATCATGAAGCGTAGGACAGGATAAAGACGGCAAGAAATAAAGTAAAATGAATAAATTTCCAGTTTAGCAATGAACAAAATACAATGGTATATATGCATAAATAAAGCTGATTCAAGAGAGTATTCTATGACTTGCGGGGTATAAACAAATTAATAGCTAGAGCTTTTGAAAGCTGCTACAGTATGAAAAAAATTGCAATCTATAAAAAACAAACATAATTGGTTGATATTTTAAGGTGACTTATCTGACCTTATATAGAGGGGAGTATTTATGGATAAAAGCAAACGCATCCCAGAAAGAAGCCTGGTGAATAAACATAAACTAATCCTTAAGCCACTAATGATCACCTTAGTGGCTCTTTTGGGGGTAAGTAGTGTAACCTTCTACTCCAGTAAGAGTTTTTTGCTGCGTCAAATGCAACAAGATGGATTAAATCTCACAAGACAAATTACGAGACAATTAGCGAATCACTATACGTCTTTGGAGATTATCAACGAAATGCTAGAAAATAAAATAAGGATAGCTGCCAGGGTTTTAATAAGAAATAGAAACAATCTAAGTAATGAATTCTTAGTGCACTTGACAGAAGATTTAGATGTAGATGAGCTCCATTGGCTTAACAAAGAAGGAAGAATCTTATACTCAAGTGTTGAAGGGTATTTGGATTGGGAACCCTTCTATGGGCACCCTCTATACGACTTTTTACAAAGTAATGAAGTAGAGCTAATGGAGGACATAAGACCAGATGCAGAGTTTGGTGTTTTCACTAAATATGGCGCTGTAAGAACCTTAGAAGGAAACTTGGTTCAAGTAGGAATTTTAGCAGATAGAGTGCAGGAATTAACAAAAAAGTTTAGCTATCAGAGTCTTGTTGAAGAATTAAGCCAAGAAGAAAATATTGTTTATGCTCTAATGATGGATGCTGATATGCAAATGATTGCTTACAGTGATAAAGCTAACTTAGGTACTACGATTCATGATAAAAACAGTAAGGATTTCATCATGCAAGGAAAACCCTACGGAGTAGAAACCTATGATTCAGAGGGAGGGACTAGGACTTATCATGTTACGATGCCTGTCATAATAGAGGAAAAAATTATTGGTGCGGTTACCTTAGGATTTTCTATGAAGGAAGTGTATGCATCTATATATAAAACCCTTATAAACGCACTAGTTATTACTATGATCATGTTTATGCTATTTTTCTGGGTACAAAAAAACAACATTATAAAACCAGTGAAGGAATTGAATAAAAATATCCATCAAATAGACTTGAGAAGTAATTCTAGATACCGCCTTCCCTTAGTAAAAGAAGATACTTTTTTAGGCTTGTCTTACTCCATCAACGAGATTCTAGACGAAACAGCTCTGTTTCTTGAGAAACTTAAGGAAAATGAAGAAGAACTAAAAATTATTAATGAAGAGGTGTCGGCGGCCTTCCAACAGTTAGCTGCATCGGAGGAAGAATTGCGAGCTCAATATTGTGCAATACAGAGTTATACAGAAAAACTAGAAAGCTTAAAACAAAAATATGAAATTGCTATTAAAGGCACCAACAGTGCTGTGTGGGAGATGAATTTAGAAGATAAACAACTATATCTTTCTGATGAGTTTGAAAGCATTGCCGGTATTGCATTTAAAGATAAAGAAGATGTCCATAAAATATTAGAGGAGTTGTTAATTGAGGAAGATAAAGAGGTGTTATTGGAAGAATACAGAAAGTATGAAAAAGGTGAAAAAGAAGGAATTTACTGTCAAGTACGTATAAGAGATAAGGCAGGAAATATAAAATGGCTGTTGATCAGCGGTAAAGGAATTTATAACAGGGCAGAGGATTTAAAACTAATCAATGGTATCCTGCTGGATGTTACAAAGATGAAGGAGCAGGAGGCTTATATTAAACATCTCGCCAATCATGATGCTTTAACAGGTCTTCCTAATAGGAGAGCTTTTATGCAAAAACTCAAAGAAGAGATACATAAAGAAAAACAAGGGGCTGTTATGCTTTTAGATCTTGATAATTTTAAAGAAATTAATGATACCTTAGGCCATGTATATGGTGATAAAGTGCTGAAGGAAGTGGCAGTACGACTAAAGGGTATGGAGGATGAAAAGCTGTTTATATCTAGATTTGGCGGTGATGAATTTCTTATTCTTATAAGTGATGAAGAAAGTGTAAGTGAGATTGAAGGGTACATTCAAAGAATGTTACATTTATTTAAAAAGCCTTTTATTATTAAAAATACGGATCTGTATATAAACTTTAGCATAGGAATCACGCTCTATCCCCATGATACTAAGAATATTAACCAATTAATTATGAATGCAGATACAGCAATGTACAAAGTAAAACAATCTGGAAAAAACAACTACATGTTTTTCGATACTAAAATGCTAGAAAAGTTAAAAGGAAAAGTTGAAATAGCTAGTGCTTTAAGAGAAGCATTGAAGACAGAAGGTTTTAAGCTGCTGTATCAACCACAAATCCGCGTGAAGACTGGAGAACTAGTAGGGTTCGAGGCTTTGCTTAGACTTAAGGATCAGAAGATATCTCCGGATTTATTTATACCAGTAGCGGAAGAGACGGGACTGATTATAGAGATAGGGAAATGGGTAACAAAAGAGGTAATCAACCAGATTGCAGTCTGGAAGGAAAAGGGCTTAAAACTAAAGCCTATAGCTATTAATTTTTCGGCAAAACAACTAAACGATGAAAAGTACCTTGAATTCCTTGAAGAAGCGCTAAAAGAGAAGAGTGTAAACCCTGCATATATTGAGATAGAAATAACAGAGGGAATATTACTGGAAAGAACAGAAAGTACTATAGCATTTTTAAATCAACTTAAAGGTATAGGTGTTAAAATAGCCTTAGACGATTTTGGTACAGGATATTCCTCTCTTAGTTACTTGACCTTCATTCCAGTGAATAAAATCAAGCTAGATAAATCTTTAAACGATAAGTTTTTAGAAATAGAAAACATCAAGGTTATGGATAGTTTAATTTCTCTTGTACATAGTTTGGGACTAGAGGTAATCGCAGAAGGGATAGAAGAAGAGGAACAATATAAAAGATTAAAAATAGGAGGTTGTGATTATATTCAAGGTTATCTTTTTAGCAAGCCATTAGCAATAGAGGAAATAGAGAAAATTTATAATCATAACTTTTTAGAAAAGATAAATTAAGTTGAAAATCCCCTCCATAAATATGAAGGGGATTTTTGTTAAGATTCAAAAATAGCAGCTAAGTTCTCTGTATAGGGGGGATAAATAATACCCTTTTCAGTGATAATAGCCGTAATCAGATTATTGTCGGTTACATCAAAAGCAGGATTGTAAGTTTTTACACCTTCAGGAGCCATAGGTTTTGTATACCACTTAGATGTGACTTCTTCATGAGGCCTTAGTTCAATATGAATGTCTTTACCGGTTTTGCAATCCATATCAATGGTGGACATAGGTGCACATACATAGAAGGGGATACCGTAATATTTGGCTAAAATAGCTACCCCTGATGTACCGATTTTATTGGCAGCATCACCATTGGCGGCTACTCTGTCACAGCCTACAAGAACAGCTTGAACTTTTCCCTCCTGCATAACAATGGAAGCCATATTATCACAAATAAGGGTTACATCTACACCAGCTTCTTTGAGTTCCCATGCGGTGAGTCTTGCCCCTTGAAGTAGAGGTCTTGTTTCATCTGCGTAAACCTTAAAGTTATAGTTTTCAGCTTCTCCTAGATAAATAGGTGCCAGTGCTGTACCATATTTAGAGGTAGCAATAGTACCAGCATTACAATGGGTAAGAATTCCCCAGTTAGGCTTTAGAAGAGAAAGACCATAGCTTCCTATAGCCTCGCATACAGCTTCATCTTCTTCTCTTATTTTTTCTGCTTCCTCTTTTAATGCGATTTTTATTTCTTGTGGTGTTTTGCCTTCCTCCTTTTTAAAGCGAGCTTCCATTCTATTTAATGCCCAAAAAAGATTTACAGCTGTTGGCCTAGAAGAGGCAAGGTACTCTTTAATCTTTTTAAAGTCCACATACAACGCCTCGGAATCTTTTGCTGTAGAAGCTTTTGTACCAAGATAAATACCAAAGGCAGCAGCGATGCCAATGGCAGGGGCTCCTCTAACCTTGAGTTCGTAGATTGCTTCCCACAAATCTTTCATTTCTGTGATCTTTAGAAACTTTTTTTCAGCAGGAAGAAGGGTTTGATCTAAAAGTACCAAAGCATCTTCATCGTCTTTTAACACCACAGATTGAATAATAGCAGACTCAATGTTGTTGCCTTTTTTCATAAGTTTTCCTCCAATTAAAATTTTCTTTATGTTTTTATAGTATCACTGATTTTATAGATGGAATATTCATAATTATATCATACCTTCATTTGTATAAACAAAATTAATTAGCCTAAGGCGATATCCAAAAACATCATTAAGACAAATCCTATCAACAATCCGTAGGTTGCATATCTTTCATAACCATGTTTTTGGGTTTCAGGAATAATTTCATCACAGATTACATATAACATAGCACCAGCAGCAAAAGTGAGGGCATAAGGAAGAATAGGCTCTGCCACATGAACTAAACCAACGCCGATGACGCCTCCGATGGGCTCTACAAGTCCTGTAGCAAGAGCAATAAGAAAAGCTTTTGTAGCGCTATATTTTTCTCGGACCAGGGCTAAAGCCACTGCAAGACCTTCAGGAATATTTTGCAGACCAATGGCAATAGCAATAGCCAGACCATTGCCGACATTTCCGTTACCAAAGCCTACCCCCACAGCAAGACCCTCAGGGAAATTATGGAGGGTGATAGCAATAACAAAAAGCCATACCCTTGTTAAATTATTTTTTTCGCCTTTTTCAGCAAGTTTTAAAACATGGTTGTGGGGAGCAAAATGATCCATCAAGTCTAAAAAAATCCCTCCAGCCAAAATTCCTATAACAGCAATGCCGGCACCGCGAATTCCTTCGCCAGCATACTCTATAGCAGGAACAATTAAGCTAAAGGAGGTTGCCGCTAACATAACTCCTGCAGCAAATCCTAACATCGTATCTAATGTTTTGTGAGAGACGTTTTTTGTAAAAAAAATTGGTAGTGCTCCTACCCCTGTACATAAACCTGCTGCTAAGCTGGCAATTAATCCAATATAAATGATGTTATACTGTGACAAATAGTCAACCAAGAAGATACACCTCCTATAATCTTTTTCAAAATATACACCTATAATCATTTTATGAAGTAAAGATAAAATGGGTGATAGATGTATATGAAACAAATGTAAAATAACCGTAATAAAACCCTTTTTTAACTGCATATATTCTTTATGGAGATGATAAAAACCAATGTTATCTCCAGTATTTTAATAAATAACTGGATTTGTGGAATTTCCTTAACTATTTTCACTGCTGTATTAAATAATTGCACAACTCAAGTAAATAAGAGGTGATCTATGAAAAACAAAGTGAAATTTCTTGTTTTTGCAACAGGCGTGGGGCTTATGATTATTTTTACTACTGTATCTCTTCATAAAGCTGTGTTAGATAAACAGGTAAATGCTGATAAGGAAGAGCTTACCTTTGAAATCGTGTGGAATGGTCCAACAGATCAAAAAATTGTTGCCTTAACTTTTGATGACGGCCCGCATCCTAGGTATACTCCACAAATTTTAGAGCTATTAGAAGAACACGATATAAAAGCTACTTTTTTCGTTTTAGGAAAACATGTGGAGCGGTATCCAGAAGTAGTAAAAAAGATGGTGGCACAAGGGCATGAGGTTGGTAACCATACTTATAGTCATATTAATGTGAGAGAAACTTCTAAAGAAAAGATAGAAGAAGAGTTTGAAAAAACTCAGAGAGCTATATTTTCTATCACTGGTGTGAGATCTCAAGTTTTCCGTCCTCCCTTTGGCTTTTATAATGAAAATACTATAGCAATTGCCAAAGAAGCAGGGTCTAAGATCATACTATGGTCAATGCATCAAGACTCAAAGGATTGGAGCAATCCTGGTGTATATAAAATTGTACAGACAGTTCTTTCAAAAACCCAAAATGGTGATATCATTCTTCTACACGACTATGTAGAGGGAGAAAGTCAAACTCTAGAAGCACTAAAAGAGATTTTGCCAGAGCTAAAAGATCGGGGATATAAGTTTGTAACAATTTCCCAGATTATTGAAATGAATGCTGTAGCAGACATAAAAAATGACTGAAGTTAATAAAACTCTCCAGTCTTAATCAAGTACCGTATAACGCCATCACTGATGGCCAAAGCAATATGTTTTTTGTAAGCTTCTTGTTGTAGTAGTTCTCTGTCTTCAATATTTGTTATGTAGCCTATTTCTACTAATACCCCAGGAGTTTTTGTAGCCCTTAGAACATAAAAGTTTCCTGGGGCTATTTCTGTTTTTATAGAATTATTATTTAAGAATTCATCAACGACAATAAGGTCAACAGACTTTTTTATTTCTTCCGCAATTTGTTTATCTTTTTGAGAATTTTTGTTATAAAAAATCTTCACACCTCTGGTATTGAGATTTTTTGGCTGCGCATCCACATGAATACTAACAAATAAATTGCTGCGACTACCATCGATAATTTGCCGCCTAGCATCTAAATCTCTTGCATGTCTTGTAGATTGGAGATTGCTTTTTCCTTCTAAGGAAACATCCTTTTCCCTTGTTAAAACTGTATTGATCTCATTAAGTTCCAAGATTCTTTGAACCTTTAAAGCCACATCAAGATTAATATCTTTTTCCAATAACATGAGATTTTTATCGTAGGTTCCCCCATCGATCCCCCCATGTCCAGCATCTATAACAACGGTAGTTTCAAGCATTGTATCTCTATTGGAAATAGAAGTAATGGTCTTATGTACAATAGAAAAAGATAAAAAAATAATCACAATAGATAATGCAATAAATAGCCACTGAGGAACAATGATAAAGATGATGGATTTACTTTTTTTTAGCATAAAATTACCCCACATAATTATTGAATGTCTAATACTGCTCTTGTATCTATATATAGTAAGAGAGACTGTTAAATATTCAATAATTATATGGGGTTAAAAAAACTTTTTCTATGAAAAATGATTATATTCACTTTTTTACTGACTTTTTTTTGTTTTATCAAAATAGTTTCTAGATAAGTTAAAAAACTTAGCTACTCTAGTTACACTAGGTTGCATGATAAAAGCAATGGACCGTATAATGAATTTTTGCGATAACAATAAGTTAACTTTGTCAAGAACAGTTCTACTGCCAGGTGGTAAATAAAATGAAGGAGCTATTGTTTTATTTGGGAAAAAGTTAAAGTTTCTAAAAAAACCAGGAATCTTCAAGAAAATGGTAAAAGGAGTAATGACGATAATTTCTATAATACTGGTTTTTATAAATTTTTTTTTGTTTTTCGCTAGTTTTAAATGAATAAGTAAATCTGCTGCAAATACGCCACAGATCAACCAATCGATTTTACTGACCAATCCTTCTGTTGCTTCACTGAAGGGAAAAATCAGATCCCATACAGACAGAAGCACAATCGTTAACGAGAGCAAAATCATAAAAATCTTGTATAAATAACTAACGGATTTCCAAGGGTTTTTTTTTCTAAAAATCTCTAACAAAGTATATACCTCCAAACTTCCCATTATGAATAGCAAAATTATAACATAGTTAGCTAAAATAGTATACGGGTTTGGAGGGTCTCATGGATAAAAGCTGTAAAGTTATTATTTAGTAAAAAATAACAAAGCAGTTGTTCTATTAAATTACCTTTGGTATACTAATTCTTATATGGTTAATCAACCCTATAGATGAACCATAAATGCTGAATCGTTGCCTTTGTTGATTGGGTTGGTTTCTGTGCAAAAAATAATTGCATAACTTAAATTAATTAGCTATAGAAATCTCTGTAGTTAGAATAGAATAAATGTATAGAATCCTATGGATTTAGAAATAAAAGAAATAGGATTTTATCAGACATTGAAACTCACATAGATTAAAATCAAACTTTAAAATAGAGGAGGATATATCATTGAAATTTAATTCTAATCCTGTAAGAGGTACTTTTGATGTTTTACCGCAAGATATGGAGTTAAGAAATTGGGTACAGGACACTATTAAAAAAACTTATCGGCAAAGAGGCTATATGCAGATGGAGACCCCCTGTATTGAAAATCTAGAACTTTTAAATCATAGTGAAGGTGGTGAAAATCTTAGACTATTATTTAAAATTCTAAAACGGGGGGACAAGCTGACCTTCGATGAACTATCTGAAAATGCTTTATGTGATTTAGGTCTAAGATTTGATTTGACGCTGCCCTTGAGTAGGTTCTATGCTAATAATCGCAATGAATTACCTACACCATTTAAGTCCTTTCAGATGGGTTATGTATGGCGTGCAGAAAGACCTCAAAAAGGAAGATTTCGTCAGTTTACCCAATGTGATATTGATATTATTGGGGAAAAAAGCATTTATGCTGAAATTGACTTACTGTTAACGATTCCGAAAGCATTATATGAACTAGGCTTTAAAAACTTTACTATTAAAATCAATGATCGCCGTCTTTTAAAAGACATGGTGGTGAAGGCTGGATTCAAAGAAGAAGACTTTGACACCGTTTGTATCACATTGGACAAAATGGACAAGGTGGGGGAAGACGGTGTAACACAAGAACTACTAGACAAGGCCTATGAGGAAGCAAAAGTACATAAGTTACTGGAATTATTAAACACAAACATAGGTGGTTTTGACAGTGAACATGCCAAGGAGCTACAAAAGGCTATAGATATTGTTTCAAAGTATTATCCTATTGATTTTGAGCCAACTTTAGTGCGGGGTATGGGCTACTATACAGGACCTATTTTTGAAATTGTTAGTGAAGACTTTAGGGGTTCTATAGCTGGCGGAGGACGCTACGATAATTTACTGAGCAAGTTCCAAAAGGATAGTATACCTGCCGTAGGTTTTTCTATCGGCTTTGAAAGAATTATAACCATTTTAAAGGAAAGAAACTTCAAGATTCCTACAATGGAGAAAAAAGTAGCCCTTGTTTTTACAGAGGAACAGCAGTTGAAAGAGGTCATTGATCTTACAGAAAAACTAACGGGGGGAGGAAGTCTTGTTACTAACTTTTTTGTCAACAGAAATAAACTAGGGAAAAAAGTTAATCAACTGGAGGAACAAGGCTATGAGGTGCAGGTAATAAAATAAAAAATTATTACTGTAATCAATAAGGGTAAACCAAATATTGATAAATATCAGGATGAAAAAGTAGGTTTTGCATTTATTGCAAAATCTGCTTTTTTATTTACTGGATTTGGGTAAAAACTAGAATACATGGAATTAATTGACATAAATCTGGCTAAAATATAGAATATAGATGTAAGTACAATTGATACAAAAACTATGTGACATAAATAAAAATAGGATTATAAGGAGGTAATAAAAATGAGTCATATTCATATGCCAGACGGAATAATTCCAACACTTTGGTGGGTTTTAGGATACCTACTAACCTTTAGTATCATGTTTTTTATATTTAAGAGTATGGACCAAGAAGAAGCAAGAAAAAAAATTCCTTTTACCGGTATAGCAGCAGCTATCATGCTATTAGGTATGTCGGTACCTTTAGTAATTGTGCCGGTGCATTTAAGTCTTGCAGTTATGACAGGGATTTTGATAGGGCCTAAGCTAGGTTTTCTTGCGGTATTTGTTGTGAACATCATATTAGCATTTTTTGGTCACGGAGGGATTACCATTGTCGGTTTAAACACCTTGATCATTGGTTCAGAGGTATTTATAGGATATTATTTATTCAAATACTTTACCCAAAACATAAATAAAGTGGTAGGTACGGTAATGGCTACAGTGCTGGCGCTATTGGTCTCTACTACGCTGATGGTAGGGGTAGTGGGTATAACGGCAGGTTTAACAGAAGCATTGCCTCATCATCACGATGAAGAACATCTGCAAGAGGTACAGCACTTAGAAGAAAGTTATGATGATCATGATCACCAGCATAATCATGGGCAGCTTTCAGAAGAGGTAGCAAAAATAGAATACTTTACCTTTGCAGGATGGAAGGCCGTTTTTCTTATTCTAGCAATGGGTATACTCTTAGAATCACTAGGAACAGCTCTTATAGTAAAATACTTCTTAAAGGTTAGACCAGATCTCATTATGCCTACAAAAGATATTTAACGAATTCATTTTGAGAAGCTAAAACAACTAGGAATGAGAGGCATGTATCCTAAACATAAAAATGCGGGGATTATGCCAATAAAATAATGTATAAGGAAGGTAAAAAAATGCACTTAGCTGACATTGATCAAATATCTAATAATGGAGAGAGCCTTTTACATAAAGCAAGGGCTTTATCTAAAATAGCTTTGACCTTCTTCTTATTATCTAGTTTTATTATTGCTAATGATTTTGTGAGATTAGGATGCCTTATGGCTATCCTTTTTCTCCTTTTTATTTTAGGAAAAATTCCTTTAAAACAGGTGGTACACCTAGCACTTTATCCTGCTTTTTTTAGTATTATTTTTGCCTTGATAAGTGCACAACAGTCTTGGCGACTAGGAATTGTGGTGATCATGAAGGCAGTAGGGGCAGCCCTTACCATGCTTTTATTAATTACCACAACACCATATATAGATATATTTGCTTTATTATCTTTATTTATCCCTAACCTACTGGTGGATATATTTTTATTTACTTATCGGTCTTTTTTTATACTGTTCCATAAAATCCAGAATCTAATAAAAAGTATACGACTAAGAGGTGGTTATAAGCCTTTTAATTTATGGGTAAATCTAAAAAGCGTGGCTGGTATTCTGGGGGTTCTCATTATGCATTCCTTTGAAATGAGTGAGAGGATGTACAAGGTATATACTTTGCGGGGATATAAAGGAAAAATTCCTTTGACTGTAGAAATCTTCCCCCTAAAAGCTATTGATTATATCATGATTATTACAGGTGCAGTCATTTTAGTTGGGACGGTGATTCCATGGAGAATATAATAGAGGTGCAGTGTCTAAAACACGTTTATCCTGATAAGACAGAAGTGAAGTTATGTGGGCTGGATTTTATTGTAAAGCAAGGGGAGAGGGTTGCTATACTAGGACCTAATGGGGCAGGAAAAACAACCCTACTATCCCACGTATTAGGTCTACTTTCTCCTGTGGAGGGAAAGGTAGAGGTGATGGGTCTAACCCCTTATAAGAACTTCAACACCATTAGAAAAAATATAGGTGTTGTTTTTCAAAATGTTGATGAACAAATTATAGGCCCTAGGGTGTATGATGATATTGCTTTCACACCTCGAAATGAAGGTTTATCAAAAGAAGAAGTACATCAGAAGGTAATGGCGGTGGCAAAGACTTTAAAGATCGAAGGCCTATTGAATAAAATTCCTCATTATCTTAGTGGTGGTCAAAAAAAGAAAGTGGCTTTAGCTGGTGCTATGGTAATGATGCCAAAAATATTGATTATGGATGAACCCTTCGACTCTTTAGATCCAAAATCTAAAGGTGGAATGGTGTCAATTATTAATCATCTCAACAAGGAGCATGGTGTGACCCTAGTGGTGACTACCCATGATATTAATGTGGTGCCTAGTGTAGCAGATACTATTTATATATTAAAAGAAGGAAGCATTGTCCTTCGGGGTACGCCTCAAGAAGTATTTGTACAAGTAGATGTGTTAAAGGAGGCAAACTTAGAGCCCCCAATTCTTTTAGAATTATTTGCCCGTCTTAAAGCAAAAGGATATAATGTGAATATCCCCAATGATTTAGATGAGGCGGAAGAAACATTGTTATCTATGCTGAAAGGGGATAGCAAAATAGTGAATTCCTCTAGTTAAAGTTTAAAAGTCAGACAAGTGTCTGACTTTGACCGATGAAAACTGACGAATGGAAGTAGGAATCTTTAAAACAGTAAAATATTTCAAGAATGAAAAAGGGGGATTTCATATGGGGGACAAGGCAATTTTTTTGA
Source organism: Clostridium aceticum (assembly GCF_001042715.1). Taxonomy (NCBI): domain Bacteria; kingdom Bacillati; phylum Bacillota; class Clostridia; order Peptostreptococcales; family Natronincolaceae; genus Andreesenella; species Andreesenella acetica. The sequence goes on from NZ_CP009687.1 coordinate 565,238, forward strand.
AGGAAGAATTAAAAGAAAAAACTGTTGACATAGGAGCAGATTTATTTGGCATAGCTGATCTTACTAGGGCTGAAGCATATATGAAAAAAAACTATGCAGAACCTTATTCAAACTTTCCAAGGGCAGTTTCTATAGGAATATTTCTGCCGACAAAGATAATAGAGCTATTAGAACAGGGACCTCAGCAGATATACTCTCATTACTATAGTGTAGTGAATAGTAAGCTTGATGAGCTGGGATTGCTTACCTGCAATTTTCTCTATAAGGCTGGTTACGATGCTATACCAATACCCGCTTCTCAGCAGTTTTTAAACGATCCATGTAAGAGTGCATTTTCCCATAGACTAGCTGCATCATTAGCGGGATTAGGTTGGATTGGGAAGTCCTGTTGTTTAATCAATGAAAAGGTAGGTCCTAGGCTAAGGTTGGTTACAGTCTTAACAAATGCACCCTTAGAATGTGATGCGCCGGTGAACAATCGATGCGGCAGTTGTACTGCTTGTCAGGATGCTTGCCCACCAAAAGCTATAAAGGGTGAAAAGTTTCACCATGAAAACCCTTTAAGTACAATGCTGGAGCCAGAGGTATGTAATGATTATTTTAAAAAAGTGAAGGCACAACACGGCATAGGTAACTGCGGAAAGTGTCTAGCTGCTTGTCCTTGGGGCAAGGTTACTGTAAGTAAATAGTGAGGGCGTTCATCTAAAGCTGAATAGAGGTAAATCAGGTGGAGAGTCTACTTTGCCTGATTAAAAACCTCATGTGTGCTAACGCTTAGAGGGGGACCTTATACGTCAAAAACAAAACAAAAGGACGATACAAATTTAAACTTGTATCGTCCTTTTGTTTTGTTTTAAAAATCATAAATTTTCCTACGGGAAACTAGCACCTTATTCTGGGCTAGAGAATATCATGTTAAGGAAAGTTTCCCAAGACTAAATTTAGAAGTTTAAGTAAATAAAAAATAAGAAGGGAGTTTTAAAGATGAAGCTAAAATCTTTTATAGTACTTATTGTAATAGTAGGTTTTCTAGGAGGAATGTTTTGGTACACACTAAACTTAAACACAAGTTCAGAAGTAACCGCAAGTAAGGAAGGAGAGGTCCTCAATGTAGTTGCAACCACAACCATGATCACAGATCTATTACAGGTGATTGGGGGAGATGTAGTAGAAGTACGGGGTTTAATGGGGCCTGGAATTGATCCCCATTTATATCAAGCTACAGAGGGGGATGTCAACAGATTACAGTCAGCGGATATTATATTTTATAATGGTTTGCACTTAGAAGGTAAGATGCAGGACATTTTTAGGGAAATGTCAGCAAGAAGTATTCAAACAGTAGCTATTACTGATGCGATTGCTACATCAAAACTTTTAAGTGGAGAAGATGAATATGAAGATAGTTATGATCCCCATATTTGGTTTGATGTTAGTCTTTGGCAAGAAGCAGTGGTTTATGTAAGGGATGTCTTAGTAGAGAAAGATCCTGTTAATAAGGCAATTTACACAGCGAATGCTGAGAAGTATCTATTGGACTTAGAAGAACTTCATGAATATGTAATCCAACAGGCATTGAGGGTGCCAGAGGAAAAGCGTGTATTAATCACAGCACACGATGCCTTCCAGTATTTTGGTGAATCCTATGGTTTTGAGGTATTGGGTTTGCAGGGTATCAGTACAGAATCTGAAGCAGGAATTGCTGATGTAAGAGAGTTGGCAGAAATTATTGTAGCCAGAGAAATTCCCGCCATTTTTATTGAATCCTCTGTGCCGGAGCGCAATGTAATAGCTCTCCAGGAAGCTGTGGCTGCTAGAGACTTCGAAGTTGAAATTGGGGGAGAATTGTACTCAGATGCGATGGGAGATTGGGGGACGCCAGAAGGAACTTATTTAGGGATGGTTCGTTATAACATCAATACTATTGTAGAAGCTTTGTTAAAATAAGTCAGGGGGAGTAGGGTAATATGAATGAGAATGTTATCGAGGTTCATGATTTAACAGTGGCTTATAAGGAAAAACCAGTGCTGTGGGATATTGACATAAACGTGCCACAGGGTAAACTGTTGGCGATTGTAGGCCCCAATGGAGCAGGAAAGTCTACTTTTATACAATCTATTTTGGAAATCATAAAGCCAGTGGCAGGCAGGGTATTGATTTGTGGAAAGCCCTATAAAGTCAACAGAAAAAAAGTAGGTTATGTTCCACAACGAAGCAGCGTTGACTGGGATTTCCCTACAAATGTATTAGATGTAGTTACAATGGGGCGATATGGTGCCTTGGGATGGATGAAAAGGCCAGGAAAAAAAGAACAAGAAATGGCGATGGAGGCCCTGAAAAAAGTAGCTATGGAGGAGTTTCATAATCGGCAAATAAGTCAATTATCTGGCGGACAGCAGCAGCGGGTTTTCTTAGCTAGGGCTCTGGTACAGGATGCAGATATTTATTTAATGGATGAACCCTTTCAAGGGGTAGATGCTTTGACAGAAAGAGTGATTGTAAAACTATTGATGGATTTAAAAGAGCAGGGTAAAACAGTGATTGTAGTACATCATGACTTGCAAACAGTAGCGGAGTATTTTGAATGGGTGATGTTATTAAATGTAAGATGTATTGCTTATGGTCCTCAGGAAGAAGTTTTTACAAAGGAAAACTTAATAAAAACCTATGGAAACCAACCTATACCCTTTATGAAATTTAATGAAAAGAAACATTCAAAAAATCAGATAGCTGCACTGAAACCTAAAACAATTGTGGTGGAGGAAAAGTGATATGATGACTTTGTTGAGGGAAATTATTACAGATCACACATTAAGAACCGTTTCTATGGGGGCAGCGATTTTAGGGATCACCAGTGGTGTGTTAGGAACCTTTGCTGTTTTAAGAAAACAAAGCCTTTTGGGAGATGCCATCTCCCACTCGGCTTTACCTGGGATTGTTATTGCTTTTCTTCTAACATCCAGCAAGTCTTCAACAGTTTTATTACTAGGTGCACTGATTGCTGGATGCCTATCAGCTTACTGTATGATGGGGATTGTAAACTATTCTCATATTAAATATGATGGTGCACTAGGGATTATTTTATCGGTGTTTTTTGGTTTTGGATTAATGCTTCTCAGTTATGCACAAAAGTTTCCAAATGCAAGGCAGGCTGGTCTAAATAAATTTCTATTTGGGCAGGCAGCAACGTTGTTAAGACAAGATGTGATAACGATGGGAATTTTCAGTGCTGTAGCATTAGCTGTTTTAATAATTTTCTGGAAAGAATTTAAATTATTAAGTTTTAATGCCAACTACGGAATGAGTTTAGGGTTTTCTATGAAGGCAGTAGACTTTTTGTTAACCAGTTTGTTGGTAGTTGGTATTGTAGTAGGCTTACAGACAGTAGGCGTAGTCTTGATGAGTGTTATGATTATTGCACCAGCCGTATCAGCCCGACAATGGACGGATCGACTAGAGATTATGGCAATACTGTCAGCTTTATTTGGTGCCCTGTCAGGGATTAGTGGAGCAGTCATTAGTAGTCGTGTATCGAAGCTTCCGACAGGACCGACAATAGTGCTGGTGGGTTTTATTATTGTAATGTTTTCTATCTTATTTGCTCCGAAGCGGGGGATCTTATATCAACTGTGGTTTCGGTATGAAAACCATGGGCGTATTAGTATGGAAATGACCTTAGAAAAGCTTTATATTCTTTCAAAAGATACGAAGGATACTTTTCATCCTTATGCCATATCTCTTTTTAATTTAACAGGGGAAAAATATCGGCAAAACAAAGGGAGAATTTTAAAAAACCTAAAAAATTTAGAAGCTTTAGGCTGGGTAAAGCATATGGAAGATCACCAATGGGCCCTAACATCAGAAGGACTTGAAGAAGCTAGAAAAATTCATCAAGAAATGGGGGGAGATGCTAATGCATAATCCACAGTTAGAAATTCAAGTATTGGCTTCTTTGGTAGCGGTTACCTGTACTTTGCCAGGGGTTTTCCTAGTTTTGAGAAAGATGGCGATGATGAGTGATGCTATCAGTCATTCCATTTTGGCTGGAATAGCTGTGGCTTTTATCATAACAGGAAATATTCATTCACCTCTTTTGATTATAGGGGCTGCCTTCACTGGAATTGCAACGGTATTCTTAGTAGAGATGTTTCAACAGACAAAACTTGTATCGGAGGATGCATCTATAGGTATGGTCTTTACGGCCCTTTTCAGTATAGGTGTTATCATCATATCTCGATATGCAGGAAATGTTCACTTAGATATTGATGCAGTTCTATTGGGTGAAATTGCCTTTGCTCCTTTTAATCGTCTTATAATCAGGGGATATGATTTAGGACCAAAATCTCTTTATGTTATGTTGATGATTCTGATTTTAAACATAATCTTTATAGCAGTATTTTATAAAGAGTTAAAAATAGTTACCTTTGACCCTAAACTAGCAGCAGTACTGGGGATTTCTCCTGCCTTTATTCACTATGGGTTAATGGGTATGGTTTCTCTTACAGCGGTAGGTGCCTTCGATGCAGTGGGATCCATATTAGTAGTGGCATTAATGGTTGTGCCCCCCCTAACCGCTTACTTGATATCAGATAAGTTAGAGGATATCCTATTCATTAGTTGCATGATAGGAATAGCTATAGGTATTTTAGGTTATCAATTGGCAGGTATTTTTGATGTTTCAATAGCTGGTGCAATGGCTACGATAGCAGGGATTATTTTTATGCTTATCTTTCTTTTAGGTCCACGCTACGGATTGATTGCTACAATCTATCGTCGTCAGAAACAAAAGGGGGATTTTGCTGAACTAACCCTTTTGATGCATATCTATGATCATGAGACAATACCTGAAGAGGAAAAAGAATGTCATATAGATCACATCAAGGAAGTCCTACAGTGGGAACCTGGATTTGTAAATAAGCTCATAAAAGGGCTAATAAAAAAATATATGTTAACTGAAGAAGAAGGGATATTGTTATTAACAAAACATGGACGTCAAAAAGCTGAAGAAGGTTTGGTTACGGTTGGATTGGAAGTAAAAAATAAAAGCATAAATCCCTCGAGTTAAAGTTGAGCATTGGAAAAAAATTATATTAATCTTATAAAAGCCATAAAGGTTTAAAACACAAGATTCTTCGTTGTGTTCAGAATGACAAAAACCCGAACAAAGTTAGTTTTTGCGCAGCCTGACGATTCATATGGCATGTATGTTTTTATGTGTCTGAGGAACTGTCCCTGTGGTGTAGCGGATGTAATATATTTGCTACAGCTTATATAGAAAAGAATACTGCCAAGAGGATGAGTTGTAGGTACTTATATTATAAACCGCAATGCTAGAGGAGATAAAAAGGATAAAATTACAATAACTGTAACAACCCATATGAAAACCTCTGTTTTTTTGCTTACAGACCGATGTGCTAAGCGATAGTGAGAAAACAATAGAGAAATAACAGCAAAAAAACGAAGATAGCTTTGGTAAGGTCCAAGAAAGGATAAATAAGATAAACCGATGCCACTTAACCCGAGTGACATAAAAATAAGGGGGCCTGTTCAACACAGTGTAGAAAGTACAGCACTCAAAACAGCCCCCACACCTAATAATTTACTTTTAGCTTCTTTCATGATCAACACCTCACTTTATATTTACATATCATTAGCGTTAACTTAAGCCATAATTTGTCATCCTTCGCTACCCTCGGGATGACAGTTCAAGAGAATTTTGGTAATAATTGTACTAAGTTAACGCCTATGATTTACATATATCAGTAACTCAATTCTTTAAATAAGTATACTACTAATGCTCTAAATATATCATAAAAACTTTTAGTTTTCAAAGGAACAACTCAAATTCCTCCATAATTCCATCTAACGTATAAAAAAGGTTTGATAGGTTATTGACATACGGTAATAAATGGGTTATAATAATGATAATAATAATCATTATCGATATTTAAAAAGATAGTATAATTAAGGAGGGACATGTGTGAAGGCATTATTGATTGGAGCGGATCGACTTGGAAATATTCCAAGTACACTAATGGATTATGGCATAAGAGATTACATACATTGGACAGGGAGAAAAAAAGGGATGAGAAACTTTGAGATTCCCACAGAAACAGATATGATTATAGTCTTTTATGATTTTATTGAACACAATATAACAAAGATTGTCAAAGAAAAAGCAAAACAAAATAATATTCCCTGCATTTTTTCTAGAAGAGCATGTAGTGATCTTGTAAAACAACTAAATAATTGTAGTGGATGTAAGTCATGTATTATGAAAAATTAAAGATAAAAATTTTATTCTTTTAATGAGAATGAAATTCAATGATAAGCTTGTTTCATTCACAAGCGGGACTTTACTACATAATATAATAGTAACTCAGATTATTTTATAAAGCAGAGATTTTATTGAAATTGAATAGCTAGAGGTTAAGTACTAGTTGAACTTAGGCTTGATCGCAGAGTATCGGCAGCTTCGTTTTAGAAGTACAGACATTCATTTAGCAAAATATTTATTAAAAGTGGGGTGATATAATGAAAACCAATAAAAGCCACTGTTACTGCTGGAACAAAGATAACCAGGATGTCTTTATAACCTGGACGATAGAACTATTAGGACCAGTACTATTTGGAGCAAAGCCAGCAGAAATTATGAGTTTTCCTGAAGATGATCAGAAAGGTATAGAACGCAGAGAAGAAATTAAAAGGATCTTTGATGAAAGTACTAAAGTTTATTACAAAGAATTCTATACCGACAAAGGCTGTAAAAAAATATTGTTTTATAACGTAGAAGCATTGGATAATACACTGAAGGAATTCAAAAACATTAAGTTTTTAAAAGAACAGGGCTATCCCCATGAATATGATTTGAATACCTATTTGGATGTTCTAGTAAAAAAAATGGAAAGTGGAGAAATGCCTCATGAGATTGGCACCTTTTTAGGATATCCTTTAAAAGATGTATTGGGTTTTATAGGACACCCATCCTTAAAGCTAACAAAGGTAAAGGGCTGGAGGGTCTATGGGGACCCTAGATTATCTGATGAAAAATACACAGAGATTTTATGTGCCAAAGAAAAAATAAAGAGCATGCTTAAACTAAACCATCCTGAAAAAATTGTGCAATCTGCTTAAGTTAATAATATTTGCGATTAGATAAAAGTATATTGTGTAAACTTTATCAATTATTTTGCCAAGTATAAAGTGTGTTTATAGAATAAAGGAGGAGATACTGGAATGAAAAGAGTAACGATTATTTACTGGAGTGCTACAGGGAATACAGAAATGATGGCGGAAGCAATAGCTGAAGGTGCAAAGACTGACGGTGTGGAAGTAAAGCTGATGGAAGTGCGTAAGGCTACAGTAGAGGATGTTTTCAATGCAGATGCGGTTGCCCTAGGATGCCCTTCTATGGGGGCGGAAGTGCTGGAAGAAACAGAAATGGAGCCCTTTGTTGCTTCTTTAGAAAAACCAGAGATTAATGGAAAGCCTATAGGTCTTTTTGGTTCATATGATTGGGGCGACGGAGAATGGATGCAGGACTGGGAGGCTAGAATGAAGCAATATGGGGCAAATCTCGTAGCACCAGGACTTATGGTGAATCTAACACCTGGAGATACTGAATTAGAGGCTTGCAGGGAATTTGGGAGAAATTTAGTAAAGTAATCATCTCTTTAAATAAAAAGACTATTGAAGAACACCTTCAATAGTCTTTTTATTTATTATATGGTAATAGAATCACATTAAAGAAAAAAATTCCAAATAACATTGACAAATTTTAGATAAAGGAGTACTATTATATGTAGAATTGAAAATGAATATCATTATCGAAAGATTTTAACATCTCTAATAAAATTAACTATAAAAAATTATCCTTGTACTGATAGTGAATTCATTAGAATCAAGAAAAAGAGGTGAGCTGATTGGGATGTCATAATACTAGTACTTTAGTACAGACAACAGGGGAAGAACTAAAGGTTTTGTTAATGGGAAATCCGAATGTAGGAAAAAGCGTTGTTTTTTCTAAATTGACGGGAATGCAGGTGATGAGTGCTAATTATGCAGGAACAACTGTAGACTATGTGCAGGGTAGAATAAAATATCAGGGGAAGAAAGGTATATTAATAGATGTACCTGGAACCTACTCATTAGAGGCGATATCTCCTGCAGAGGAAGTTGCAGTAAAATTACTAAAAGAAGGAGAAGCACAGGTAATTATCTGTGTACTAGATGCTACACATTTAGAACGAAGCATAGATTTTGCCTATCAAGTAATGGAATATGATACCCCGGTGATATTTGTTTTAAACTTGCTGGATATAGCTGAAAGTAAAAGTATCTTTATTGATATTAAAGCTTTAGAAAAAGAGTTAGGTGCACCAGTCATATCTACTATTGCTACTAGAAGTATAGGATTAAAGGAAGTTTTAAATAAAACATGGGAACTGGCATATCAAGAAAAAGGTATAAAAGTGGATAAGTGCCTTACGCAAGAAGAACGTTGGAAAAAAGCTTGCAGTATTGCTGAAAAAGTTCAAGTTAGTTTGAAGGAGACAGAACCTTCCTTACTAGATCGATTCAGTGATTTATGTCTAAACTTCTTTCCGGGCCTTCCTATTGCTGTGCTTGTTTTATTTGTTTGTTTAGGGATTGTTGTAGGTGGGGGGAAGGCTTTAAGGGCTTTGATTTTACTACCTATTTTAAATCATTGGTATGTTCCTTTTATTTCATCAATTGTATCGTCAGTACTGCCAGAAGGGATTCTTTTGAATGTCTTAATAGGAGAATACGGCATGCTCATTAAAGGGATTGAATGGCCTTTTGCTTTAATTCTGCCTTATGTTGTACTGTTTTATGGAATCTTATCTATCCTAGAGGATAGCGGATACTTACCGCATTTAGGCGTTATTGTAGACGGATTGTTAAGCCGCATCGGTATCCAAGGCAGCAGTATTGTTCCTTTTATCATGGGTTACGGTTGTGCTATACCGGCCATATTAGGCTCAAGGGCTGCCACTTCCCACAAGGAACGATTGATCATTTCAACGCTTGTGACATTGGCAGTTCCTTGTATTGCACAAACAGGTGCTTTTATCGCCCTTTTAGGCAACCATTCTATGCTGGCGATTGTTATCGTCTATTTTATTTCTTTTAGCTTTATTCTTTTTGGAGGGATGATCTTAAATAAAATGTTAAAGGGGGAGGTAAGTCCGATGCTGCTAGAGATTCCTAGCTTGCTTATACCAAATGAACAAGCATTGTTTAAAAAAATTTGGCTTAGAATCCGTAGTTTCATGGTGGAGGCGGAGCTTCCCATGATTTTAGCAGTAGGTCTAGCTGCTGTTGTTGTAGAAACGGGCATGCTAAATTCTATTGGAAGTTTAGTTCAACCCTTGGTTGTTGGATGGCTGGGTCTGCCCCCTGAGGCTAGTATAGCATTAATACTAGGAATTATCAGAAGAGAACTAGCGGTACTTCCTCTATTAGAACTGAATTTGAATACACTACAAATGGTAGTTGGTGCTGTTGTTGCTTTGTTCTATCTTCCTTGCCTTTCTGTCTTTGGCATTTTAGTAAAGGAGTTTCGCTTAAAAGCTGCTATGTTGATTAGTTTTCTAACAATTTTCACTGCATTTTTAGTAGGAGGTATTATTCACCATAGTGCAAAGTTAATTTTATCTTTATTTTAACAGTATGATTGATACAAAGGAGGACCAAAAATATGATGAAAAATTTGAAACTAAGGAATAAAATATTACTAATATTTGTTGTTGCAAGCTTTTTTCCTTTGTTGCTGATAGGTTTCTTATCCTACAAAAATATCAATAATTTAAAAGAGGTGATATTCAGTATCATTGCTATTTTTCCACTCTATGGTATTATTGCTGGATTATATCTATCGAAGGGAATCACCAATAGCTTAGAAGCTACAACCATACATACAAAGTTAATTGCCAGTGGGGATTTTAGTATAGATGTGCCGGAGGAGTATTTGCAAACGAAGGATGAAATAGGAGATATGTCTAAGGGTATTGACATCATGCAAAAATCCATGAGAAATATATTTACAAAAATCATAGAAGCAAGTGGGAAATTAGAGCTTTCTTCTGAAGAATTATTCAAGAGTTCTGAGGAAACAAGTCAATTAGTCAACAAAGTAACAACAGCCATCGAAGAGGTTGCTTCTGGGGCAGACCATCAATTGCAACGAACCCAAGAAAGCTCCAGCAATTTACAAGAGATGGTCAGGGGAATTAAACAAGTAGCTGATACTTCCTCTAATGTTTTGAATTCTTCTAACAATATGATAGATAAAGCGGAGGGAGGAAATAAGGCAGTACATAGCGCCATTGAAGAAATTAGCAACATTCAGTTTAGTACTGCTACAACAGCAGAAGTTATCCAAGCATTACAAAAGGATTCAGAAAAAATCACCGATATCCTCCAAATCATATGCAATATATCTGATCAGACCAATCTACTAGCACTAAATGCTGCTATTGAAGCGGCTAGGGCAGGGGAGGCAGGGAAAGGTTTTGCTGTAGTGGCAGATGAAATAAGGAAACTTTCTGAACAGACATTAAGAGCTACAGAAGATATTAGGCAGCTAGTAGGGAACATTGGAAGCAATACTGAGGGAGCGGTGCAATCTATCAACACCAGTAAAGAAAAGGTACAAAAGGGAAAAACTGTTATTCAAAACGTAAATGAAGTATTTACTGATATTTTGATCTCCGTAAAGGGTGTGGCAAAGGAAATTAAAGATCTAGCCAATGTATCCGATGAGATGTCTGTGGGAGCAAAAGAAGTCAGCAGCTCTGTGAATGAACTAGAAAGTATAGCTAAAGAACTATCCTACAGTATGCAGAATATAGCTACATCTGCACAGGAAGAGCTAAAACATGTGAGGGGCATCAAAGCTTCCTCAGAAAATTTGGCCCATATGGCAGAAGAACTCCAACAGATTGTACCAAAATTTAAGATATAAATAAAAGCAACGTAGGGGCGACCTCTGGTGGCCTAAATAAAATATCATATAATATAAAACGAGACGGTCAAAGACCGCCCCTACAATTACAATCATGAATCCTACCCTACAATTACTACAACAAATGGCACTAAAGTAGGGGCGACCTGTGGTCGCCTAAATAAAATATTAAATATAATATAAAACGAGACGGTCAAAGACCGTCCCTACAATTTTTATGCAGTTTGTAACAACTATTTTGCAGAAGTAATGTAATTACATATTGCTTCTGTGATTTCTTCTGTTGTAGCAGTACCGCCAATATCTTGCGTGGTAGCTTTTCCTTCTTTAATAACAGTGGCTACCGCTTCCCGTACAAGGGTGGCAGCCTTGGTTTCACCTATATAATCCAACATCATAGCTGCTGATAGTATACAAGCAGTAGGATTGGCAATATTTTTTCCTGCAATAGTTGGAGCACTGCCATGAACAGCTTCAAAGATTGCGATATCTTCACCAATATTCGCCCCTGGAACTAAACCTAATCCCCCTACCAAACCTGCTGCTAAATCTGAAACAATATCTCCATAAAGGTTAGGTAGAACCAATACATCATAGTTTTCGGGATACATCACCAGCTGCATACACATATTGTCTACAATTACTTCTTCATATTCAATCTCTGGATACTTTTCAGCTACTTTTCTGATAGAATCTAAAAATAATCCATCAGATATTTTCATAATATTTGCTTTGTGAACCGCTGTAACCTTCTTTCTATTATACTTTTTAGCATATTCAAAGGCATACTCTCCGATTTTTGTAGAAGCCTTTTCAGTGATTACTTTAATAGCCTCAGCCACACCATCTGTTACCCAATGCTCTATGCCTTTATATAGATCTTCAGAGTTTTCACGGACAATCACTAAATCTATATTTTCAAAGGGTGTTTTAATCCCTGGAATTGTTTTAACAGGTCTTACATTAGCATAGGTATGATATTTTTGTCTTAAAGTAACATTGATACTTTTAAATCCTGTACCGATGGGGGTGGTAATAGGTCCCTTAAAAGCGATTTTGTTTTTAGAGATACTTTCTAAAAGTTCATCTGGAATAAACTTTCCAGTAGCTTTATAGGCTTCCTCTCCGCCATTAACAGTTTCCCAGTCGATAGCTACATTAGTTGCGGCTATCACCTTTTGTACTGCTGATGTTACTTCTGATCCGATCCCATCTCCTGGTATAAGTGTAATTGTATGTGTCATCTCTTATTCCCCCAAGTTCATCTTAATATAGTTTAAATAGCCTCCAAGTAATAGAATATCTACATCTCTTTGAGATCCTACGAACTTTGCCTTTATTGTGAGGTTCTTTGTTTTGTTATTAATTTCAATAGTATCTTTACTTACTAAAGCTGCTTTTACATCTTTGATTTCCAATTCATCTATTTCTCCTATGGAAACATAATCATTAGGATCAATAAATTCCAAAGGAATAATACCACTATTAATCAAGTTGGCTTTGTGAATTCTAGCAAAGGATTTGGCTAAAATTGCCTTAATTCCTAGATAGAGGGGAACCAATGCAGCATGCTCTCTACTGGAGCCTTGACCATAGTTATCTCCACCAATGATAAAGCCACCACCATGAAGTTCGCATTTTTCCCATAGTTTTTCATCTAGTGCATGGAAGCAGAACTTTGAAAGGTGCGGAATGTTAGAACGATAAGGCAATAATTTGGCATTGGAGGGCATAATATCATCTGTAGTAATATTATCTCCAGTTTTTAATACTACTTTACCTTCTAAAGCATCCGTTAAGCCTTCTTTTGTAGGGAAGGGCTTAATATTTGGTCCCATCACCACAGTAGCATCTATATCTTTAGCTCTAACAAAATAATTATCACTGATATCATAAGTGGTAGGTTCTTTTATAATAATATCTTCTCCTAAAGTAACAGGATCTTCGAAGAATCCCTTTACAGCAGATATAGCAGCGGTTTCAGGACTAACTAAATACACGTCTGCACTTTTTGTACCACTTCTGCCGCAAAAGTTTCTATTAAAGGTTCTTAAAGAAACACTATCGGTTTTAGGGGATTGCCCCATACCAATACAAGGACCACAGCTGCACTCCAATATTCTAGCACCAGCTGCAATAAAGGTGGATAGAGCACCATTATCCGCCAGCATTTTTAGGATAGTACTGGAACCTGGAGAAATACCTAAACTGACATCAGGGTGTACTTTATTACCTTTTAAAATAGCTGCTGCCTTCATCAAGTCTTTGTAAGAAGAGTTGGTACAGCTGCCGATTAAAACCTGATCTATTTTCAATCCTTTTACAGTCTCCACCGCATCTACATTATCGGGACTATGGGGTTTGGCTGTCATGGTAGCAATGTCAGAAAGATCAATTTCGATAACTTCATCGTAAACAGCATCTTCATCCGCTGCTAAAGGAGTCCAATTATTTTCTCTTCCATTGGCCTTTAAAAACTCATAAGTAATTTCATCACTAGGGAAAATAGAAGTGGTTGCTCCTAATTCAGCTCCCATGTTGGTAATGGTGGCACGATCTGTTAAAGAAAGGGATTTGACACCTTCCCCAGAATATTCGATGACCTTTCCAACGCCACCTTTAACAGTAAGCTTTTTTAGTATATAAAGAATAACATCTTTAGCAGAAACCCAAGGATTTAAACTTCCTTTCAGTTGAATGTTCACTACTTTAGGTGCCTTTAGATAGTATCTACCACTGGCCATGCCAGCAGCTACATCTAACCCACCTGTACCAATTGCCAATACCCCCATGCCTCCACTGGTGGGAGTATGGCTGTCTGAGCCTATCAGTGTTTTTCCAGGTACAGAGAAATTTTCTAAGTGTAGTTGGTGGCAGATACCGTTTCCTGGTTTAGAAAAGATAACACCATACTTTTCTGCCACAGTCTTTATAAATTCATGGTCATCAGCATTTTCAAAACCAGTTTGCAAAGTATTATGATCGATATAGGCTACAGACAGTTCTGTTTTTATTTCTTTGACCCCCATAGCCTCCAATTGAAGATAGACCATTGTACCTGTAGAATCTTGGGTTAAGGTCTGATCTACTTTGATTGCAATTTCTTCTCCAGGGGTTAGTGTCCCTGAAATTAAATGATTCTCTAGTATTTTATATGTTAAAGTTTTTCCCACTGTAATCACCTCATTGATTTTGTCATTCAAGCTTTTTAAATTAATTGATCTATAATTGATCTATATTGGTTATTTTTATCTAAGCTTCTTGAGCTAGTTTATCTTCACTAATTACTTCATCATATAAACTAAAAAGCTCCTGATCTGTTAAAGGTCTTTTGAAAGCAGTCGCTGTATTTCTTACTTTTTCTAATAAACAATAAGCGGTAAAGTCATCTATATGAATACCTTCAGATACTAATTTGTGCTTAATAGCAGCAGTGCCAGAATGTTTGCCAATAACGATTTTTCTTTCCAGTCCTAATTCATCTGGACAAATAATTTCATAGGTTAAAGGATTTTTTAAGGCACCATCAGCATGAATACCAGATTCATGATAAAATATTTTTTCACCTACAACTGCCTTCCAAGCAGGGATTTCTCTATTAGAGGCTTTTGCTACATAATTACACAAACTTCTTAATTTTCCCATGTTATAGTCAGTGATATCACCATTAATTCCATGTTTTAACGCCAGCATTACTTCTTCTAGGGAAGCGTTACCGGCTCGCTCACCTAAACCATTCACAGTAACGCCTAAATAACTAGCTCCTGCCATGGCTCCAGCGATAGCATTGGCAGTTGCCATACCTAAGTCGTTGTGGGTATGCATTTCAATATCAATATCTACTGCTTCCTTAAGGTTCTTGATGATATTATAAGTGCTAATAGGGTTTAAAATTCCTACAGTATCACAAAATCTTATTCTGTCCGCTCCTGCTTCTTTAGCAGCTTTGAAAAAGTTAGTTAAGAAAGCTTCATCTGTACGGGAAGCATCTTCAGCATTTACTGATATATATAGTCCATTAGATTTTGCAAACTCTGCAGCTTTTACCATTTGTTCTAACACTCTAGCTCGGGTAGAATGAAGTTTATGTTTAATATGGATATCGGAAGTGGAGATAGATATAGCAACAGCATCAACACCACATTCGATGGAAGCTTCAAGATCCTTGATAACAGCCCTATTCCATCCCATGATACTGGCCTTTAAATTACTTTTTACAATCTTTTTAATTACAGCTTTTTCTTCTTCTCCCATGATAGGAATTCCGGCCTCTATTTGATCTACACCAATTTCATCTAGCATTTTGGCGATAAACACCTTTTCTTCATTAGCAAATACTACTTCAGCAGTTTGTTCACCATCTCTTAAAGTTGTATCTAACAATTTAATCTTTTTTTCCACACAAATAACCCCCTTTGAATCTCCAATAATTAACTTTATATATTATTATATATGCAACTTTATGAAATTTCAATTACATTTTTCGAAAAAATGAAATTTTTTTTAAAAATATTTCATAATTTCTTGTAAGTTATGAAATATATTGATGTACAAACACATAAAATGCAATAATAGAAATAGAAAGCTCCACAAATGTGAATGGAATAATATAGAAGATTATATAAAAAAGAATTTATACAATGAAACAGAAGGTTTTTAAAAGGAAATTTTTAGGATAAATATCAGTAAAAAACCTAAATAGTGGTAAAATTTCATGAATAACCGTGAATAAACTTACATAATTCCCTTTTTTGTAAAATAAATAAAAAGAATTTTGCAAGAGATACAAAATACCATTCATAATTTGTTTTAATCGCTAAAATTTTTTAGAAAAGCCATTAAGAACCTGATGATCTGTGGTATAATTTGTATAAAAGGGGGAGGGAAGTTGACGATGGCAGAAAAACAGTATGTTATTTTCAAATTATGCGGGGAAGAGTATGGTGTAGCTATTCAACATGTACAAGAGATCACAGAACACAAACGAGCTACAACTGTTCCTAATGTACCAAAATTTATTGAAGGTATTATTAATTTAAGAGGAAATATAACACCAATTATTAGTTTGAAAAAGAAGTTCAATTTGCAAGAGGGAGAAATTCAAGAAAGTAACAGAATTATTATCATTAATATAGCAGATAAACAAGTAGGTTTTATTGTAGATGATGCTTCACAGGTATTAACTATGGATGAAAAACAAATAGAAAACCCTCCAGAGCTTTTAACGGGTATTGATCGACAATATATTATTGGTATAGGTAAGGTAGAAGAAAAAATTATCATTTTATTGGACTTAGAAAAAATTCTGACAGAAAAAGAAAAAAATGAAATAAAAAACATGTAAGAATTTATGGATGAAAGATATATTTTAAAGCTACATAAAAAAGACACAAGAAAACCTCTGATGTATATAGAGAGGAACATTGTGTCTTTGATTTTTGGAAGATATATACAATATTTTAAAAGGAGGGTTGGGCAATGAAAATACTCCATACTGCTGATTGGCACATAGGAAAAATTGTAAATAATGTACATATGACTAAGGATCAGGAATATGTTTTAGGCCAATTGGTGGATATCGTTTTGCAAGAAAAGCCTGATGTAGTAATTGTTGCAGGAGACATCTATGATAGAAGTGTACCTCCTGTAGAGGCGGTAGAATTACTGGATAATGTATTTAATCGAATACTGTTGGAGTGTAAAACCCCTATTATTGCTATAGCAGGAAATCATGATAGTGGAGATCGGGTGGGGTTTGCAAGGAAGATTCTAAAAGACCATGGGCTGCACATTGCAGGGAGATTGAAGAAAGAGATAGATAAGCTAATACTAGAGGATGAATTTGGACCAGTAAACTTCTATGTGATCCCCTATGCAGACCCAGCTGAAGTTAGAGAAATTTTTGACCAAGATGATATTAAAAATCACGATACTGCTTGTAAGGCAATTATAGATGAAATCAATAAAACAATAAATCTAAAAGAACGAAATATCGCTATTTTACATGGATTCGTTGTGGGGGGACAAGCGCCAGAAGAAAGTGCTTCAGAAAGACCTCTATCCATTGGAGGGACAGAGTATATTACGCAGGAATATTTCAAGGATTTCAATTACACTGCTTTAGGACATCTACATGGTCCTCAAAAAGTGGGGGGAGACAATATTCGCTACGCTGGTTCTCTTCTTAAATACTCCTTTTCAGAGACAAAACATAAAAAAGGGGTGAAGCTTATTGAGCTAGGGGAGCAAGGGGAAGTTACAGTGACTTTTAAAGAATTAGTCCCCCGCAGGGATATGAGGATCATTAGAGGAGAATTAAATAAATTGTTGGATGGTGAAGCATATAAGGATACTAATGTAGAAGATTATCTCCATGTTATCTTAACAGATGAAGGAGAATTGCTGGATCCCATCAACAAACTTAGAGGGGTTTATCCTAATATTCTTTCTATAGAAAGAGAAGTAAAAACGACAAAAACAAAGATATCAAAAACCTCTGCTGGAACAGGTTATAAAAGTAAGAGTACATTAGCACTTTTCCAAGATTTTTATACCAGTATTGCTGGAGACATGTTTACAGAAGAAAAGAAAGAAATCATGTTAGAAGTGATAAAACAAGTAGAAAAAATGGAAAAGGGTGAATAAAATGCGGCCTATTCAACTTACCATGTCAGCCTTTGGCCCTTATGCTGAGGTTGAAAGCATAGATTTTACAAGATTAAATGGTAAAAATATTTTTCTTATAACAGGGCCTACGGGGGCTGGAAAAACTACAATATTCGATGGGATTGCTTATGCTATCTATGGTAAAACCAGTGGCTCCGACAGGGACCAAGAGCATATTCGCAGCGATTTTGCCAATGAGGATACATTAACCTATGTAGAACTTACCTTTCAATTACACGGTAAAAAATATTATATCAAAAGAATTCCAAAGCAGTATAAAAAGAAAACCAGAGGTGAGGGCTATACAGAACAAAAATCAGATGCAGAATTAAAAATAATCGAGGATAACAAAATTTATACGGGTGTTCTAGAGGTGGACCATAAAATAAAGGAAATTATAGGTCTTACCTATGAACAATTTCGACAGATTGTCATGATTCCCCAGGGAGAGTTTAGAGAACTGCTGTTGGCAGGCAGCAAAGAAAGGCAAGAAATTTTTAGAAAAATTTTTGGCACCAATATATTCAAAGAGATTCAAATTCAACTTTATGAGAGGGCAAAGAAGATTGCCTCAGAAGTTACTAGATTAACTGAAGAAAGAAGAACCAATATAAAAAATATATATGTTGGGGAGTGTGAAGAATTAAGTCAATTGATTTCTACTGAAACAATCAATGTCAGCCTTCTTGAGGAAACATTGACAAATCAAATTCAACGGGATAAAGAAGAAGAAAAAAAACTGACAAAGGAAATAGAAGGGTTGGAGGAAGCTTGTACTGCCTTGCATAAAAAAATAAATGAAGCATTAAAAAACAATGAAAAATTCCAAAGAAAACTTGAAATTGAACAAGAAAAAATGAAACTACAGGAAAAAGAAGGAGTTATTAGACTTTATATAGAAAAAGTAAGTAAGGGTAGAAAAGCCTTGAATTTAAAGGGATTGGAAGATAGTTATTTAAATAATATAGATAAGGTAGAGAAAAGAAAGGGGGAAATAGAAAATCTTTATATAGTTTTAAAGGAAGCTGAAAAGACTTTAGAAAACGCAGAAAAAATCCTAATGGAGGAGGAAAGTAAACAAGAGCAAAGACAAACTTTGATGAATCAAGCGATCATCTATAAAGGCTATACAGATAAAGTAAAGGTCTATGAAGAAAAGCAGGGTCATTACGCTGCGCTACAAAGCAGCTTGGAAACAAGTCTTTCAAATGTCAATCGTAAAAAGCAAGATGTGGAAATGATAAAAAGCAAAATAAAATCTCTCCATCTTGAAGCAGAAGGAATTCGGAAAGCAACAAAGGATGCAGGTGTTCTAGTAAGAGATTTAGAGAAAAAAGAAGCCTTGCAGAAAAAACTAAAGCAGTTCCAACCCTTGTTGCAGGAACTGGATAGAATAAGAAAACAGTGCAATAAACAGATAGAAGAAAAAAATCAGATGAAAAAGCGATATGAAGATCAAAAAGCTAAACTCCAAGAAATGCAGCATAAGTTTTACAAAGGATATGCAGGGCTGTTAGCAAAAGATTTGAAAGAAGAAGACTCTTGTCCTGTATGTGGTTCTCATCATCATCCCAACCCTGCTAAGATGATAGAAGATGTACCTACACAGGAAATGTTACAAAAAGAAGAGGAAAAGTTAAAGATTTTAGAAGAAAATTATCGTATCAGCTATGAGGAATTTCAGCGATTGATGGGGAGTGGTACTGCTCAAAAGCGTCAAGTGGAGGATCAAAAAGTAGAAATACAAGAAATCATTGAGGTGGATATAAGTGCTTTTGAAAAGGAAGCATTGACAGGCTTTATCAAGGAGAAGCTAAAGCTGTTAAGTAAAGAAATAGATGCATTAAGGCAACGGTGTGAAGCCTTAGAAGAGCAACAAAACAGACAAGAAGAACTAATTATTGAAGCAGAGCAGAAAACGGAAACTCTAGCAAAAGAAGAAAAACAGCTGGAGACTATTCTAGAGCAATATACAAAGGTGTATGGTGAAGTGCAGAAGGAAACCACCACCATTGAAACTTTAGAAAAGGAACTACCAGAGGAGATTAGAACACAAAAAAAACTACAGGATAAAATAACAACTATAGTAAGTGAATATAATCTTATGGAAAAGGCGCTTCATGATGCAAAAGAACAGTTTCTAAAAAACAAAGAAAGAAACACCAGCTTGCTAAAGGAAAAGGTTATCAAAGAGGAAGATCTTAAAGAGATAAAGATGGAATGCGGTCAGCTTCAAAAAAAGCTTAAAGAGGAAATAATAGCCTTAGGTTTTGAAGATGAAGAAGCATATAGGATAGCTAAACTTGCAGAAGATCAGATAGAGACGTTAGAAAAGGAAATTAAAACATATGATGGAAATGTAAAGTCTAATGAAGATCGATACAAGGAAATTATTGAAGGACTTAAAGATCTAAAGGTAGTGGATATAAACGTAATAGAAGATGAACTGGGGAAAAAAACAGAGGAAAAGAGTAGTCTGACTACAAAAAGTACTGAAGTTTTTGCACGTATCAAACATAATACGGATATATCCATAAATATTAAAAAGATTAATGAGGCTATAAAGAAAGAAGAAAAAAACTATAGTATTATTGGAGAATTGGCAAAGGTTGCAAAAGGCGATAACAGTGAAAAGATCACCTTTGAAAGCTACGTATTAGCAGCATATTTTGACGATATTATTGAGGCGGCCAACATAAGATTAGGAAAAATGACGGGAAATAGATATGAAATGAGTAGAATAAAAGAAAAGAGCAAAGGAAATGCTCAGAGTGGATTAGAGATAGAAGTTTTTGATAATTATACAGGTAAATCAAGGCATATCAAATCCCTCTCAGGAGGGGAGAAGTTTGAAGCTTCCCTTTCTTTAGCTTTAGGTTTAGCTGATGTAGTACAATCCTATGCTGGTGGAATTAGTCTAGAAACTATGTTCATTGATGAAGGTTTTGGAACACTAGATACAAAGTCTCTGGATAATGCTATAGAATGTCTTTTAGAATTGCAAAGCTCTGGGCGATTAGTAGGAATTATTTCACATGTTCAAGAATTGAAGGATAGAATCGCTACTCGGCTAGAAATTCAACAGGAGATAGGGGGAAGTAAGACAAAATTTATTGTATAAAGGAAGCTGTAGGATCAACTTAAGAAATATATTTTTGTCTTCAGCAGTATTTTAAAAAACTATCATTTAAGTAAAATATTGTTTTTAAAACATAAACAAAGTGGGTAATTATAGAAAAAATAAATTTAAATTATGAGGGGCAAAGGGGATGTTGAAGAGATGAAGTTTACAAATTTAATTGAAGAAGTAAAAACAATAAGGGAGTTTAAAAAAGATGCAGTAGACAAAAAGTTGATTCAAAAAGTTATAGAGGCCGGCAAGGAAATAAAAGGTCTTGTAGAAAATACCGCCACATCTGTCGTATTTATCGAAAATGGTAAAGAAGCTTATGCAGCACTATCTGGCAAAGTAGGATACTATGGTAAGATGATGGAAGCGCCGCATTATATAGCGGTGGTATCTGGAGAATATCCTTATTCTATGGAGAACAGCGGCTATATCACGGAGTGGATGAGACTAAAGGCTTGGGAGCTTGGTTTGGGAACCTGCTGGCTAAATGTTGAAGATGGGGAAGAAACCAAGAAAATCTTAGGTATCACAGAACTAGGAACTGTTACTTCTTTTATTGCAATAGGTGTACCTTACACTGGAATTTTCAAAAAGGATACCTCTGGAAAGACTGCTAGAAAAAGTATTAAAGATTTAGTATACCTGGAAGAATGGGGTAACCCTTGTAGTATAGAATACCTAGATACCCGTGCCATGACCAATATTTTCTATTATACAAAGCTAGCACCATCATGGAGCAATCAGCAGCCATGGCAATTTATCATAGATAGAGATAAGGTATTATTAGTGATGAACAAAGAACAGCAGCAAAGCATGAGGATTGATTCAGGTATTGTGATGCTTTACTTCCAAAAGTCCGCTGAGGAAGAAGGCATTACAGGAAAGTGGGAATTGGCAGTAGGGGAAGTGATGGAAAGGAAGTATAATATTCCACAGGAATATAAATTAATTGGATATTACACTGTATAATCGCTAAAATCACCCTTAAATATATAAGAACAAGGCACTTCTAGTACAGATATGCCTTGTTCTTATAGGATATTGCTTTTTTAAAAACCGAGTTACTAATTCATGCTTTATACATAAATCTGGAACAATAGTAGCTAGAAATTCGAGAAAGAAAAAATTCAGCAAATCATCCAAGCTAGCAAAATGTTATTAAAAGGAAAACGTTTTGCAGATAAAAGCTATCTATATTCTATATTTTTTAAAAAATATTAAAAAAAGCCTCCATAAACATGTTTTGGTAAAATAAAGAAATAGATCTATGTGGAGGTTGGATTTATAATTAAAGTACAGTTTAATTCATATCATAATTATTTAGGAGCTGATAGTATGAATGTCGATTCTGTCAAAAAAAATAGCTTTAGATTATCTTTGAAGATGATAATAATGAGTCTTATAGGCGTATTTGTGTTTTTTATCAATGTGACTATAGGGGAAAAAAGAACGATATTTGTAGGACATGTATCTGGATTTTTAACAACAAGTTTGTTTCCTGTACTGCCTTACATTATAGTAATTATTGGTAGTTATTGTATCATTGATATAGTTAAGAATAGATCTAGAGATGAAAAAAACCTTATCACTATAATTTTGGCACTATGTAAAATAATAGGTTTTATTTTTTTGCTGTTTGTAATCTTAGGGGTTGGACCGAAATTTATATTAGATGAAGCTATTGGGTTGTTTGTGATAAATAACTTGTTAATTCCTATAACGATAACGATACCCGTAGCTACATTGTTCTTACCATTTTTATTAGACTATGGACTTGTGGATTTTATAGGTGTTTTATTAAAAGGTGTAATGCGGCCTATTTTTAAGTGTCCAGGAAGATCTGCTGTTATTGCAGTAACTGCTTTTTTAGGAAACTTTTCTGTAGGACATATTGCTGTGGATAGTATGTATAAGGAAGGGAAGCTGACTGAGAAAGAAGCAGTAATTATAGGAACAGGATTTTGCACCTGTTCAATAGGGTTTTTGATGGTATTGGCAAATACATTAGGTATTATGGAATACTGGTCCTTTTACTTCTGGAGTAGTTTGTTTATTACCTTTTTCGTTACATTTATTTCTATTAGATTATGGCCCCTCAATAAAAAGAAAGATGAATACTACGTTGGGGTAACACCACAGCCAGAGCAAGAGTTCAAAAAAAACCTGATAAGAAATGCATATATTACAGGGTTAACTGTTGCTGCTAATGCTGACCCTCTACCTAAAAGGATGATTTTCATATTGAAGGAAAGTTTTAAAATTTTAGCTGGCCTACTATGTGGAGGAATGTTTTTTGCGTCTATTGGTTTGTATATTAATCAAAATACTTCTTTTTTTACGTATTTAGGATATATTCATTATCCATTCTTAAGACTTGTGAATACTCCGGATATAGCAGTAGCTATGGAGGCAAGTGGTATTTCAATTTTGGAAATTTTTCTACCGGCTGTCATTGCCGGTAGTCAAGATATAGCATTACAAACACGGTATATGATTGCCGTTTTACCGGTTTCGATGATTGTTTTTTTAGCGGGTTTTATCCCCTGCATCTTGGCCACCAAAATACCCGTTAAGTTTACAGAATTGATTGCTCTATGGCTTCAAAGAACAATCCTTACAATTTTATTAGCAGGTATAATTGGTATGCTTTATTTTTAGTAAGGTATGTTGAAAATATAAAATAGAATAATACAGTTTCAAGATAACAAAGCACCTCAAATTATGTTTAGAGGTGTTTTGTTTTTGGGCATCTGCTATGACTACATATAAAACATTGTCAATCATGAATTTATTTTCTACGTTGATAATAGCAGTCCTGAACTTCAGGGCAAAAAAATAATCACTCTGTAAGCCAGTACAGTGTGATTAATTAAGTAGTCCAGCTGATGGTAACTTATACATTAAACCTAAATAAAATAACATCTCCATCTTGTACTACATACTCCTTACCCTCTAGCCGAACAAGACCCTTTTCCTTTGCAGCAGCATAGGTACCGCAGTTTACAAGATCATCAAAGGCAACAATCTCCGCACGAATAAAGCCTCTTTCAAAATCAGAATGGATTTTTCCAGCCGCTTGTGGAGCTTTAGTGCCATTTTTGATGGTCCAAGCTCGTACTTCCTTTGGACCTGCTGTCAAATAGCTGATCAGACCAAGTAAAGAGTAGGAGGCTTGTACCAAACGATCTAGACCAGATTGGCTTAGTCCTAACTCCTCTAAAAACATAGCTTTTTCTTCTTCCTCTAGCTCTGAAATTTCTGCTTCGATTTTAGCGCAGATCACAACTACCTCTGCACCTTCTGTTTTAGCAAATCCTCTTAATTGTTGTACATAAGGATTATCAGCACCTTCATTTGATACTTCATGCTCTGCCACATTGGCAATGTAAATGATGGGCTTCATAGACAAAAGATTAAAAGTTTTTAGGATTTCTAGTTCTTTTTCATCGTACTCTAAACTACGAGCGGATAAACCTTCTTCAAGGGTACTATGAATTTTTTTAAGTAAATCCACTTCAGCTAATAAGCTTTTATCTCCTTTAACTAGCTTTTCGGACTTTTGAAGTCTTTTTTCTACCATTTCAAGGTCTGAGAAAACTAATTCTAAATTGATGGTTTCTATGTCTCTTAAAGGATTAACACTTCCTTCTACATGGGTGATATTAGAATCTTCAAAGCACCGAACAACTTGAAGAATCGATGCTACCTCACGAATGTGAGAAAGAAACTTATTTCCCAAACCCTCACCCTTACTGGCACCCCGTACTAATCCTGCAATATCATAAAACTCAATGGCTGCGGGGATTGTTTTCTCAGACTGATATAAGTCTGTCAAAAACTTTAATCGATCATCAGGAACAGCTACTACGCCTACATTAGGCTCTATCGTACAAAAAGGATAGTTAGCAGATTCTGCTCCTGCTTGAGTAATAGCATTAAACAATGTGCTTTTTCCAACATTAGGCAGACCAACAATGCCTAGTTTCATGTGAATCTTCCTTTCTCTATGAAATTCTTAATTACATATCCATATCATCAGCGTTAACTTAAGCCATAATTTGTCATCCTGAGTGGAGCAAAGCGGAATCGAAGGATCTTAGTGTTAGTAAAATCCTTGGCTACTCCAAGATCCTTCGCTACCCTCAGGATGACAGTTTAAGAGAATTTTGGTAATAATTGTATTAAGTTAACCCTATGATATCTATATCAATATACACATAGGTAAAATTATACCTTATTGGAGATGCCTTAGCAATATTAACTATAATTTATTAATCATGCTGGCCATATAGCCAGCACCAAAACCATTGTCAATATTGACAACAGCAGTACCGCTAGAACAGCTGTTCAGCATAGACAGTAGAGCTGCCAAACCACCAAAGTTAGCACCATAACCTATACTAGTAGGGACAGCAATCACCGGCTTGTCCACAAGACCGCCAACAACACTGGCTAGGGCTCCCTCCATACCAGCTACAGCAATCACAACTTTAGCTTCTCTAATGATATCTAGCTTAGAAAATAATCGGTGGATGCCAGCTACCCCCACATCATAAACCCGTTCCACTTTGTTGCCGAGGATTTCTGCTGTCATAGCAGCTTCTTCTGCAATAGGAATATCAGAGGTGCCGCCGGTAGCAACTACGATATAACTATCACTTACTTGAATCTCTTTTTGTAAGAGGGTAATAATTCTAGCCATTTTATTGTATTCTGCCATAGGGAACTTTTCTTTTACAGCCAGATACATTTCTTCAGTAGCTCTTGTGCCTAAAATATTACTGCCTTTATGAAACATTACCTCGACAATATCTACAACCTGTTCAACAGTTTTTCCACTGCAGTAAATTACCTCTGGATAGCCCTGACGGAGTTCTCTATGATGATCAATCTTAGCAAAGCCTAGGTCTTGATAGGGCAATTGTTTTAGTGTGGAAAGGGCTTCGTTGACTGAAACTTTGTTTTCTTTTACATCTAGTAATAATTTTTCTATATTTTCTGTTCTCATCTATAACACCTCATTTTGACTTCCTGTTCGATAGCCTTCTAAATCGACAGTAATATATTGAAAGTCCATTGTTTTAAAGTCTGCAGCAATTTTTTTCATTTGTCTTTCCTCCAACAAATCTTTTAATCTATCAGGGGCCACCTCGATCCTAGCCAGCTGACCATGAAGACGAACTCTCGCCACAGGAAAGCCTAAATCTATTAAGTATTTTTCTGCCTTCTCTACTTTTCTTAAATCTTCCTCTAGGATTTTTTGGTCATATTGGATTCTTGTTAAAATGCAGGCATAAGCAGGTTTATCCCAGGTAGGAAGCTCTAAGTTTTTAGACATCTGTCGAATCTCCTCCTTAGTAAAGCCAACTTCTAAAAGAGGGCTGACTACGTTTAACTCTTTTAAAGCTTGCATACCTGGACGATAATCCTTCGTATCATCAAAATTTGTACCATCTGCTACATGCTGAAAATGATTTTCTTTAGCAAAATCTAAAATTCCTTGAAAAATCTTCTTTTTACAAAGATAGCATCGATTACTGGGATTATATTGAATTTCTTTAGGAATTTCCTTATGTTCTATGACGACATGAGGAATAGATAACTGTGCTGCCAACTCTTTGGTTTCTTCAATTTCCCAATAAAGATGAAAGGGTGCTTTAATGGTGAGGGCCATTGCCCGATTTCCTATAGCCTCTTGAGCTGCTTTTAATAGAAACGTACTATCTACGCCGCCAGAAAAGGCAATAACAACACTTTCTAAGGACTTGATGTATTGTAACAACCTTTGATATTTATCATATAAATTCAATTTTACGTCCCCCTTTTTATGTATATACTTAATTTTCATCACGACATTAAGTAATTGCACAACTGAAATATATAAGTTGCAGTCATAGGCACTAGCTTAACACAATTATTATCAAAATTTTCTGGAACTGTCATCCTGAGCATAGCGAAGGATCTTGGAATAACGAAGAACTCTGCTAATACTAAGATCCTTCGACTCCGCTTTGCTCCGCTCAGGATGACAAATTATGGGTTAAGCTAACGCTAATGAAGTTGCAATAAAACTTTACAGCTTAGTGAAAGATAGTGGAGTCATGGGGACGGTTCATCTGGCACGTATGCTTGGAACTGTCCCCGTGGCGTAGCGAATGTAAAGTGCTTAGGTTCAAACATAGAGGCATAGACTGTAAATAAGTATATATACAGTCTATGCATTGCTGCTAAAAACATTAGTCTTTATAAATTCTTTCTACTAATTCATAGACTCTTTTCAATGGTATATTATGGTCTTCTGCAATTTTCTTGCAGTCTTCATACTCAGCCTTCCATTTTACTACTTTTCCTTGATAAAGGGCAAGCTTTATTTTAACACTACCATAGGGTGTATCAACTGTGACAACTTCTCTCCCCATCATACTCTTTTCCACATCATAGCTACGAATTCCGAGGGTTGTAGTCTCTTCATAGAGAATAGGGATCATTTTATCTACCATTTGAGGACTACATAAAACACTGAGTTTCATAGCAGGTCGGCTCTTTTTCATGGTAATTGGCGTAAGATATACATCCATAGCACCTTCCGATAGAAGCTTATTCATCACATATTGGTAAAGCTCTGGGTTCATATCATCAATATTACATTCTATTATTCTGGCTTTTTCTTGATGCTGGTTAGTTACTTCTCCTAAAAATACACGCAATACATTAGGGATCATATTATCTCTATGTCCTATACCGTAACCAACTTTCATAATAGAGAAGTTTTTATCAGAGGTATACTCATCCCCTAAAACCTTGGCTATAACAGCACCTGTAGGTGTGGTCATTTCCTTTTGAATTTCACCTGACAGGATAGGTATACCCCTTAAAATCTCTGCGGTGGCTGGAGCTGGAACGGGAAATTTACCATGCGCACAATTGATAAAACCACCCCCCACAGTAATAGGAGAAAAGATAACTTTGTCTACTTTTAAGAAATTATAGCAAATAGCTGCCCCTACGATATCTACAATAGAATCCACAGCACCTACTTCGTGAAAATGTACTTCTTCTATAGATTTACCGTGAATTTTGGCCTCTGCAACTGCTACTTCTCTAAACATCTTTAAGCTAACTTCCTTTACAGCAGGATCTAGATCACTACCATCAATAATAGCTTCGATGTCGTGAAAGTTTCTATGATGATGTTGTTTTATTTTATGAGGATGTTCATGTTGATCATGACAATGGTGTTTGTGGTGATGTGTATGATTATGAGAACAAGCGTTTTCATCATGATGATGGTGGTTTTCATGCTGGTTATGTAGGAGCTTTACATCTACTTTTGTACCTGTGATTCCCTTTCTTTCATCCCTTGTAATCACTAACTCATATTCATTTAAATGGAGCTTCTCTAGTTCTTCTCTTAGAATAGCTTCATCTACGCCGAGATCAATCATTGCACCTAAGTTCATGTCTCCGCTGATGCCGGAGAAGCAGTCGTAGTATAGTATTTTCATAGCGATTCCTCCTGAAATTTTAAAGACTAACTTGCAAATATAAGCTTTGCTATAGTATTTCCTTATTATACTATAACAAACAAAGATAAAAAAATAGTGTAATTTATTTTAAATTTCTTATTGACTTTCGAAAATAAATCCTATATAATCATATCAAAATAATATGAATTGATTGTTAATTCTTATCCAGAGAGGTGGAGGGATAGGCCCGATGAAACCCAGCAACCGGCATACAAGTGCAAGGTGCTAATTCCTACAGCTAACTGTGGTTTACAGTGGAGCTGAAAGATGAGAGATGGTATAGGTGCACATGCCCTCTCTTGTCGAGAGGGTTTTTTATTACCTAAGAAAGCCCTACGTACAAAAATTATAAAGGATAACTCTTATCCAGAGAGGTGGAGGGATAGGCCCGATGAAACCCAGCAACCGGCATACAAGTGCAAGGTGCTAATTCCTACAGCCAACTATAACTTATAGTAGCGGCTGAGAGATGAGAGAGAGCTAGTTAACTAACCTCTCTTGTCGAGAGGTTTTTTTAATTCACACTAACAATTTTTAAAAAATAATTAAAAGAAAAGAGGGAGATTTATGAAAAAGAGAGTAAAGGTATTATTTTTAGTAGTAGCAATTTTAGCGATGATTTTTACAGGTTGTCAGAAGGTAGATAGTACAGAAGTGAGTGAAAAGTTGGTTATTGGTGTAGCGCCAGGACCTTATGGTGATATGTTTAAAACAGCGATTCAACCACAGTTACAAGAACGAGGATATGTTATAGAAGTAAAAGAGTTTAGTGACTATGTGCTGCCAAATCAAGCACTTGCCAATAAAGAAATTACTGCTAACATGTTTCAGCATGCTGTATATTTAGAAAAGTTTTCTCAGGATCACAATTTAGAATTGTCACCAGTAATAAATATTCCTACAGCGGCAGTTGGGCTGTATTCTAATACAATAAAGTCTTTAGATGAATTAGCAGAAGGAAGCGTAGTAACCATTGCCAGTGATCCTACTAATCTAGCCAGAGCGCTTAGACTTTTAGAAGCAGCAGGGTTAATCACCATCAGTGAAAATGTAGATCCTACAACAGCTTCTGAAAAGGATGTTGTTGAAAATCCAAAGAATTTACAGATTACTCCAGTGGAGGCGGCACAATTACCTAGAACCTTAGAAAGTGCAGATTTAGCTGCCATCAATGGCAACTTTGCAATTGCTGCTGGCATAGATCTTTCTACCGCTATTGTTATGGAAACCCTGGAGGAACCTTATAAAAATTTGATCGCTGTAAGAACCGAAGATTTAGATAAAGAATTTGTAAAGGATATTAAAGAAATCGTTCAATCAGAAGCTTTTAGAGAGGCAATTAATAATCCTAATGATATATTTAGTGGTTTCCAAAAGCCTGATTGGTTTGAATAGGGGGAATTGACTTGATCAGTCTTGAGAATATTTCAGTGACATTTAAAGCAGCAAATCAAGTGGTAGGTGCAGTAAAAGAGGCTTCTCTTGCGATAGATACAGGAGAAATCTTTGGGATTGTTGGTTCTAGTGGAGCAGGTAAAAGTACACTGCTCCGCACCATCAACCTCTTAGAAAAACCAACTTCTGGGGCTGTGGTAATAGACGGCACAGATATCACGGATTTTACAGGGGAAGAACTTAGAAAAACAAGGTTAAAAATAGGAATGATCTTTCAACATTTTAACTTAATCCGTGGCAAAACAGTATTTGATAACATTGCCTTCGCTATGAAGGCGGCTGAAAAGTCGAAGGAAGAGATAAAAGATAGAGTAGAAAAGCTTTTGAAGATCGTAGGCTTGTCAGACAAAAGAGATGTGTATCCTTCCAAGTTAAGTGGAGGACAAAAACAAAGGGTTGGTATTGCTAGAGCTCTTGCCAATGAACCACAAATTCTTTTATGTGATGAACCTACATCTGCGCTGGATTTAGAAACAACAAAGTCTATCCTGCAATTACTAAAAGAAATTAACAGAAATTTAGGTATTACTATTGTACTCATTACCCACGAAATGGATGTAGTAAAGAGTATATGTGATCGTGTTGCTGTAATGAGGAAGGGTGAAGTTGTGGAAGTAGGTAATGTCTATGATGTATTTGCTACACCAAAACATGAGTTTACTAAAAAGTTGGTGGAGCATACCTTCAACTTAGAATTACCACAGGAAATCTTTAAGAATTTAAAGGGAAAACCTATGAAAATTGTATACAGAGGGGATTCCGCATTAGAGCCTATATTATCTCAAGCAACGAAAAAGTTTGATCTAGATTTAAATATTCTTCACGGCAAGATTGAATATATAGGAAATCAATCCATAGGTGTACTGGTGGTTGCTTTTAACGGTGAGGCAGGAGATGTAAAACAAGGGTTGGATTATATAAGAGAAAATACAGATGTAACGGAGGTGTCCTATGCAAGCTAATGTAGTTACAGAACTGGTATCTAATTTGATAAAGGCAATGTCAGAGACCTTTGAAATGGTGGGGATTTCTTTGTTTGCTGCGATTATTCTAGGAATTCCTCTAGGTTTATTCATCTATATTACTTCTCAAGGACTATTCTTTGAAAATAAAACTTTAAACTTTGTAGGAGGAATTCTTGTAAATATCATCCGATCAGTGCCTTTTGTCATTCTTTTGGTGCTGTTACTACCGCTGACAAAGCTGATTACTGGAACCACCATTGGAGCAAGAGCTGCTTCGGTTCCTCTTTCTGTAGCGGCAGTAGCATTTTATGCCCGATTGGTGGAGGCCTCCTTCCGTGAAGTGGATCGGGGAGTCATAGAAGCAGCCATTGCTATAGGAGCAAAACCCTTTATGATTATTCGACATGTACTGTTGACGGAGGCTTTACCCTCCATGATCAATGGGGTGACAGTTACCGCCATCAGCCTTATTGGTTACTCTGCCATGGCGGGAATCGTAGGGGGAGGCGGTATAGGAGATCTTGCTATACGATTTGGTTATTATCGTTACCAAACCGATGTGATGCTGGTAACAGTAATTGTTTTAGTAATATTAGTGCAAGCTTTACAATTTTTAGGTGATCATTTATCTAAAGTAGTGGACAAAAGATAGTAGTAATTTTAAGTACGCTTTTAAACTTGAACTTTGATACACACGGCTAGCCTTTAGTATATTAAATTTCATAGACTGCTCCAAGATCCTTCGCTACCCTCAGGATGACAGTTCAAGAGAACTTTAGTAATAATTGTATTCAGTTAACATCTGTGATAGGAAAATATTTACTTAAGATTTTAATAAAGGGGGCAATATGATGCGTTACAGACAGTTTTGGAACAAAGAAATCGAAACACTTTCTAGAGAAGAATTAGAAGCCTATCAAGCAGATCAGCTTTCTCAACATCTACTACTGGCCTATGATCAATCTGCATATTATAAAGAAGCTTTTGATCAGGCGGGGGTGAAACCCTCGGATTTTAAAGAACTTGCTGATATTAGAAAATTTCCCTTTACCAATAAACAAATAGAACGGGAACGACAAAATCTAAAGCCTTTCTTAGGAGATATGACGGCAGTAGAGGAGGAGGAGGTTGTATTTGTTTCTGCCTCCAGTGGTTCTACAGGTGTACCTACTTTAAGTCCCTTTACCCGCCAAGACTTTGAAGAGTTTCAAGATGTACAAAGTAGGCTGTTCTGGGCAGCAGGAATGCGACCCACTGATAGATACGTTCACGCACTGAACTTTACTTTGTTTGTAGGTGGACCAGACGTAATTGGGGCACAGAATCTTGGTGCACTGTGCCTATGGGCAGGAGCAATTCCCTCTGATCGGTTGCTATTCATCTTAAAAGAATTCCAACCCACCATGATTTGGACCACACCCTCCTACGCATGGTATTTAGGAGAAACTGCCCGTAAGCAGGGGATTGATCCTGCAAAAGACCTTGCCATTAAAAGAATTATTGTGGCTGGTGAGGCAGGAGGCTCCATTGATGCCACAAGAGCTGCTATTGAAGAATTATGGGGTGCGAAGGTCTACGATTTTTATGGAATCTCAGATATATTTGGTGCATGTGCTGGTGCTTGTGAAGCAAGAAGCGGTCTACACATTGCCGAGGACCATATCCTGGTGGAGGTATTAAATCCCGAAACCTTAGAACCTGTAGCAGATGGTGAAAGAGGAGAGTTGGTTTTGACCACACTGCGAAAGACAGCAAGACCTATGATCAGATTCCGTACAGGAGATATTGTAACCTATACAAAAGAACCTTGTACATGCGGCAGAACCCACGGGAGAGTTAATATTACAGGACGACTAGATGATATGTTTATTGTATCTGGAGTGAATGTATTCCCTAGTGATGTTGAATTTGTGATAAGAAATATTCCAGAGCTTACTGGAGAGTATCGTATCACCGTATTTACAGAGAACTTTACAACTAAGTATAAGGTAGAAGTAGAAAAGCTAGATACTTCA
Source organism: Clostridium aceticum (assembly GCF_001042715.1). NCBI lineage: Bacteria > Bacillati > Bacillota > Clostridia > Peptostreptococcales > Natronincolaceae > Andreesenella > Andreesenella acetica. Next base: position 597,979 of record NZ_CP009687.1, read on the forward strand.
GCTATAGATGAAGAAGCTTTACTTGCAAAGGTGCAGGATAGTATAAAGACACGATTGGGTGTAAGACCTAAAGAGGTCGTTCTCCTAAAAGAAGGGGAACTGCCAAGAGCTACCCATAAAGCAAAGCGATTAATTGATTTGAGAAATAACTAATAATATAAATTTTGAGGGAGAGGAAGATATTTATGCCAGAAATAAGTAGTCGATTAGCGGGGTTTACAGAATCAATTATTAGACGTATGACAAGAATTGCCAACCAATATGATGCGGTGAATTTATCTCAGGGCTTTCCTGATTTTGAGCCCCCTGTAGAGATACAAGAAGCTCTTCAGAAAGTGGCGAAGGAAGGACCGCATCAATATGCCGTTACCTGGGGGGCACCAAACTTTAGAGAAGCCTTGGCAAAAAAACAGTCGAAGTATATGGGGATACCGATTGACCCAAATTCAGAAATTGTCGTTACCTGTGGCAGTACAGAAGCCATGATGGTAGCCATGATGACGGTTTGCAACCCAGGAGATAAGGTAATTGTATTTTCTCCTTTCTACGAGAACTATGGGGCGGATACCATTTTGTGTGGTGCAGAGCCTATCTATGTACCGTTGCATCCCCCAACTTTTCACTTTGATATAGAAGAATTGAGAAGGGCTTTTCAACAAAAACCAAAGGCGCTAATTCTTTGTAATCCCTCTAATCCTACTGGTAAAGTCTTTACCCTAGAGGAGCTACAGAGGATTGCTGAGTTGGCGGAGGAATATGATGCCTTTGTTATTACAGATGAAGTTTATGAGCATATCGTATTTGAGCCTTATAAGCACATTTACTTTGCTTCTTTACCAGGTATGTTTAAACGTACGATTTCTTGTAGTTCTTTATCTAAGACCTATTCTATCACTGGATGGCGACTGGGTTATGTGATTGCCCCAGCGGAGATTATTGATCCTGCCCGTAAGGTACATGACTTTCTAACGGTAGGGGCTGCAGCACCATTACAGGAGGCAGCTGTTGTAGGCTTGGAGTTTAATGATTTATATTATGAGGCGTTACAAGAAACCTATAGAAAAAAACGTGATCTCTTCCTCAAGGGATTAGATGAGATAGGATTGATCTATACTGTGCCTCAAGGAGCTTATTATGTATTAGTAGATATTTCAGAGTTTGAGGCTCCAAATGATGTAGAATTCTGTGAATGGCTGGCAAAAGAAGTAGGGGTGGCGGCTGTACCGGGTTCCAGTTTCTTTAGGGAAGATGTGAATCATTTGATACGTTTCCATTTTGCAAAGCAAGAAGAAACTTTAAAAGAAGCATTAAAGCGGCTAGCAAAACTTCGTGAAAAAGTAGAGGAGGGAGTTGCATGGTAGAAGTTAGATGGCACGGCAGAGGTGGTCAGGGAAGTTTTACTGTATCAAGAATATTAGGCATTGCAGTAACCTTATATGGAAATAAATATGCATTAGCCTTTCCCTCCTTTGGGCCCGAGAGAAGAGGAGCACCAGTTTTAGCTTTTACGAAAATCGATGAGAAGAAAATCATAGATCGTACTGAAGTAAAATCCTGTGACTATGCTGTCGTATTAGATGAAAGTCTTGTAAATAAAGGGATTTTAGAAACCATCAAGCCGAATGGCAAGGTAATTATCAACACCAGTCATCCAGAAAAGTATCACGACTGGCAAGGGGCACAGGTAGTGACGATAGACGCTACATCCCTGGCCCTAGATATACTAGGACAACCTATCACCAATACAGCTATGTTGGGGGCACTTTTAGGTTCCACAGAGATTGTCTCCTTAGATGCTGCTATTAAAGGATTAGAGGCAGGGTTGCCTGCTAAAATTGTTGACAAAAACATAGCGTTGATAAAGAAAGCCTATGAAGTAGTGAAAGGGGTGTCCCATGAGTAGACCTGTTGTTCGACCTTATAAGAAACCAGTGCATATCAAAGAGTATCCAAAGGGTACATGCTTTACGGCTGGCTATTTAGTGACAGAAAATGCAGACTGGAGAACAGAAAAACCTGTGATCAATAATGAAAGTTGTAATGGATGTTTTTATTGTTATTTGTGTTGTCCTGAGGGCGTTATCTTTAAAAAAGAAAATAAAGTAGACATTGATTATAAATTTTGTAAAGGTTGTGGCATCTGTGCTAAGGCTTGTAAAGCTAAGGCTATCACAATGAATAGGGAGGAGTAGGATCATGGAGAAGGTATT